>JAICUO010000076.1 GCA_025935815.1 Streptosporangiaceae bacterium | reverse complement strand
GAGCTGGCCGCCGCCGAGGTACGCGAGTTCGCTCTCGGGGCCGTTCCCGGGCTGCTCCAAACGGAGGGCTACGCCCGCGCGCTGTTCAGCATCAGCCCCGATGCCACTCCGCAGAAGACGGCCGAGCGGGTGACCGCGCGCCTGCAGCGTCAGAAGAAGTTCTTCGGCCGGTCGCCGGCCCCGTCACTGCTATGCCTCATTGACGAGCTCGCGCTGCGCCGCGACGCCGGCCCCGGGATCATGGCCGCCCAGGTGCGCCACCTGATCGACGCTGCCGCCTGGCCCGGCGTGACGATCCAGCTCATACCCGCGATGCTGCATACTGGCCTGCCCGGGTCGATCATGCTCGCTAATGGTGCAGCGCTGCTAGAGACGCACGCGGGCGGGCAGGTGTTCGAGGACGCGGATACCGTGATGCTGCTAGAGAGGCGGTTCGATAAGATCAGGTCTGAGGCATTCGGGGCGTCCGAGTCGTCCCGGCGACTGGAGAGGATACCCCATGAACTGGCGCAAGAGCACCTATAGCCAGGACACCGGCGGTGCCTGCGTGGAAGTCGCGACGGCAAACGCTGTGTTCATCCGCGATACGGCCAACCGCGACGGCCTCACGCTGAGCGTGAGCGCAACCGCATGGCTGAAGTTCACCAGCGCCATCAAGTAGCGACAGCAAGCCAGACTCGGCCCGTGGCGACATGAGTCGTCACGGGGTTGGCTGTTCCCCTGACCGCGCTCCCGCCACGCCCAAGATCGCCGCGCCAATTGCCCCCGCCTCACCGTCGCGTGGGCCGCGCCCGATCACACGCCGCATACCGTAGGGCCCAGGGGCGCTCGCGCCAGCCGGGCAGGCCCTCATTGAGCCATGCCTCGACAGCGTCATGCCATGGGTCGGATGAGTCGATGTTCTGCGCATCCTCCCAGGCCATCTCGGCGATGTCCTCGCTAATGAAGAGGCTGTCGAGGTAGGCGTCGAAGCTGTCGCCGACGACGGCGACGGTGTCCTGCCCGGTGAGGCCCGTCCACGACGGCAACCCGTGGATGAATGCGATGACCCGTCCGGGAGACTGGCCATCCAGTTCAAGGAAGAGCGTGTCACCGCCGCCGTTGTGCGCGATCGGCAGCAGGGCGCGCCCCGCCCCGATGATCTTGGCCCACTGCCGGTACTCACCGGTGAGCGTGCCGAAACCGTACTCGCCACGATCATCGCGGCCCGCGCGGTAAAGGTCGCTGAAGGCGATGATCTCCCCGTCGGGGCCAGGAGGCACCCGGACTGAGTAGTCGAGGCTACCGCCGTGGGCTACCTCAAGGAACGCACGATAGGCAACTGGGACCGGGTAGCCGGTTTCCGCCTCCAGTGCCTGCATGTCGCCTGGGTCGAGGGAAGCGAACGGGCCGTAAAGCACCCGGCCCCGGTAGCGTCGCATGACTTCCTCTGCCATCCCGCGATCTTGCCACGATCTCCCATGCCCGTGGTATCCCGCGCACTTCTTGACTACTGGCCCGTCGCTGGGACTCGCGGCGTGACAGGGTCTTGGCCACGTCATGCGTCAGGGTGCACAGGCATCCTGCTGGCAGTCCTTTTCCAGTGCGAGTGCAAATCCGGAATGCTTTGAACTGGCTTGCGCAAGTTAGCGCAGAGTTGAGTGGCCGCTAATTTGGCTGAGGGCTTCCCGGAGGTCGGCGGGGATGGATTGTCGGCGCTGATGGCATGCTGACACATCGCGAAAGCTTCCATAGCCAGGTCGCACTGCTGGTTTGAAACTAGACTTCGCCATCATATGCGTCGCCCAAGGAATCCCAGTCCGGCTCCTCCCAGTACCAGTGCTCACCGTGGTTAGCCAAGAACCGCTCCAGCAAATCCGTAAAGGAGGTCGCGATAATCGCAGAGGAACCCGCCACTGCGTGAATCTCAGGGAGGCTGTCATAGCATCGCCCGAGCCGATCGGGGGCGAGGTCTATACTGAAGTATTCTTCCTCTCCGCTGCGGCCAATAACATGCCACGAGTCACTTATGTCAACTTCGCCGATGTCGATTGCCCGATTTCCCCTGATCGCCGGATTGGAGAGAACTAGCTCATGCGGCGCCGATATTGTAACCAGGTAGTCCGCCTCGAGGAAGAGAGCCACCCCTCCGCAGAGTCCATAGAACTCCCGCAAATCATTCGGAATAACGTACTCGGGAAGCACTTCCGGAAATCCAGCCGCTCTGTGAACTAGGCAGCCGGAGGTGGCGCTAATTCTTACCAGAAGCTCGGCCATCATAGCCATCACCCCGTAACAGGTTATATAGCGATGAAACTCATCGAAATACTCTCGAACCGATTCCTCGCGCGCCGTTTCAGCATCAGCCCCGCGCAACGCCAGAGAAGCAAATCTGGCACGAGCCAGCATACCACGCGGGCATCATGTTGCTCGCAGCCCCTGACGGGCTACGAACTCCAGGAAATCGGAATCAGTTTCCCGAATAAGATCAGATCACCCTGCCCCAGGACACCAGTTACCCGCGCGCTAGCGATACCCTCATTTCTTCGATTTGAGATCGCCAGGCTTCACCTGCACCTGCGTCGATCCATAGCCTGTACAATTCCGAGTCGCTCTCCAGGACCCGCGCCAGCGCTGACACCGCCTTTGCGCGCATCTGCGCATTCAATGTCTGGAATTACGCCTGATAGTCCGACCTTGCCCAACACGTCTAGGTCCTGAGAAATTCTCGCGAGCGCGAGCGCACTGCGGCAACCGCGGCCTCCGCCGCTGGCTTCTCCAGGTAACCATCAACCCGGACTTCCGTCACCTGCGACCATGCCGACTCAAGCATTCAGGCCGCGTCATCCGGACTGGCTCCCTGCAGTTCGTCACACAGGTCAAGCGCTCCGTCGTTTTCGAATGGACCGATTCCGTCTGCGCTCATGCAGACCACCCAACCTTGGCGCAAGCGCACGTACAGCGGTGAGGCCAGGGGCAATTGCGCAGAAGTCGCGACGGTCGACACCGTGCTGATCCGCGACACGGCCAACCGCGACCGCCTCACGCTCAGCGCGAGCGCATGGTCAAAGTTCTACCCAGCTCTGTGGCGGTAAGGCACGAAGCAAGAAGAAGGCCCCCGGACGGGGTTCAGCTGATGGCCTCAGAAACATCACCCAGCAAACCTCGAAGCCCGATCCGCGTCGTCACTTCCCTATGTTCATTAGCTAGAATTTCCCCTGTTGACAAGTCTCCCATGATCAAGTCCACATCGCCAGATTCCCAGATCGTGACCTGTACAAGCCGACCGGGAGTCGCTAGATCCAACTGTACTGCCCGCCCTGCACCACTAGGCTGCTCTAGTTCTCGGGCAGTCGAAGTCACGCTAGGCGGAAGTGCCCCTTGCCAGGCCTCGAACTCCTGCCAGAAAAGGGCGATCACCATGAAAACAATTTCGATGCGACCCACTCAATGCCCATTGCGGCTGGAAACTGGGTGAGGGTGTCGATGACCTGCCCGTCGCCGAATGCGTCCCCGTGCCAGCGGAAGTGCGACTCCAGGTCGATCGGGGCCTTGGTGGCCCGCGAGCCGACGATGAACCCGAGTCCCGCGTCGTCCAGCTCGGCCAGGTTGGCGGCCGGCAACATGCCGGCGTCGGCGACCACGACCATGCCCCCGATCCCGTGCCGGGCCTGGAACTGCCTGATGACTGGCAAGATCGTGAGCTTCTCCGCCTGGTTCCCCTCGAAGCAGCCGATCTCCAGGGGGAACCCGTGCCGGTCGACCAGCAGCCCCACCACGATCTGCGGGTCGACCCGCCGCTCCTTCGAGTAGCCGACCTTGCGCAGGCCGTCTTCCTTCTCGGCCTCGAAGTACAGCGTCGTCACGTCATACAGGACGAGCGAGACATCGCCGCCGGCTCGCGCGTGCGCGAAGCACAGCCCGGCGATCGTGTCGCGGTAGCCGCGTTCTGCGCACCGGGCCAGGGCGCGTCGCATGGTCTTGTCACTGGCCGCCCTGCGGCCCAGGCCTGCCAGGACCCGGCCGGCGTCCAGGATCGAGGTCGGCTCCACGACCCGGGCCAGGACCAGGTCCCGGAACACCTCATCACCCAGGGCGCCGAACTCCAGGGCGGCGAAGACGCCGTCCAGGGCACCGAACAGCACCCGCGAGTCGGTCGGCACCACCCGCAGCGGAGCAACGGCCGCCAGGGCCGCACCAGGGCGTTCCGCTTCGAACAGCGCCGGGCCGGCCGTCGGCGCTACGAGCCGGACCTGCGGCGCAGCGGACTCGATGCCCAGGTCGAACGTGCCCTGGGCGGGATCAGACAGCATCTCTCGCGCCCGCTCAAGCAAGATCCGCCGAGCCCCCTGACTAACCAGGCCTCGCCTGGAACCTGGGGATCGGTTGGTCCTGGTTCAGGACCGTTCAGCGGCGGCTGCGATGGCCGCCTCTACCTCGGCGAGCTGTTCGGTGGGGCTGAACTGGATGAGTTCGGTGCCCTCTTCGGCTTCTGGCGCGTGGCCGGGTGGCATGTAGAAGGCATCGCCGGCTTGGAGGGTCTCCTGGCGATCGGCGTAGCGGACGACTACCCGGCCCTTGAGCACGTAGCCCCAGTGCGGGCACGAGCAGTTACCGCCGGGGAGGGAGGCCAGCACGGGGCCGAGGTCGTGGGTCTTGGTGATGGTGACGAAATTGACGGTGTACCCGTCGAGCTGGCTTGACCGGTCGGTCGCCACCCCGTAGTCGGCCACCTTGCCGGCCGTTGCGCTTGATGCCTTCGCCATGGCTGCTCCTTTGTTCAGGTCCTGCGATGACGCTACGAGGCGGCTGCGCCGGGGTCATGGGGCGAACCCCTCATTTTCCGGGTTTTCCCGCTGCTCGCCCGGTGCGTAGGCTGGTCGGCATGGGTGACGGATCCGATACGGGTGCCCGGCTCGCGGAGCTGCTCGCCGCGTTGTCGCTGGGGATCGATCTGGGGTTCGGCCAGCCGATGGAGCACGTCTTGCGCCAGTGCCGCATAGCGTTGCGCCTGTGTGAGCTCGCCGGCGCCGGGGATGACACGCGGGCGGCCGCCTACTACAGCGCGCTGCTGGTCAACGTCGGCTGTCACACCGATGCCTACGAGCAGGCCCAGTGGTTCGGCGACGACATCGCGCTCAAGGCGCTGAAATACGCTGAGGCGGCCAGCAAGCTGTCCGAGATGGCCCGGATGCTGCGGCTGCTCGGCTCGGGTGCCACGCCGCTGCACCGCCTCCGGGTCGCGTTCGCGTTCGCGCTCGGCGGGCACAAGCAGGTCGAAGCCATGATCACCCAGCACGCCCGGCTGGCACGCTCGCTCGGTGAGGAGCTCAGGCTGCCGCCGGACGCCCTGGACGCGCTCGGCGGTTCCTACGAGCGCTGGGACGGCAAAGGCTGGCCCGGCGAACGCGAAGGTGAACAGATACCGCTGGCGGCGCGGGTGATCCAGCTCGCCGAGTTCGTCGAGGTGGCCCACCGCGACCACGGCATCGACGGCGCCGTCCAGGCGGCGGAGCACGGCTCGGCGACCCAGTTCGACCCGAACCTGGTCGCCATCGTCCAGGCGGACGCCGGGAAGATCTTCCACGGCTTCAACGAGGTCAGCTCGTGGGAGCCGACCTTGGATGCAGAACCCGTCCTGCGGGTCCTGTCGGCAGCCGAGCTCGACGAGGCGCTGACAGCCATCGCCCGCTTCGTCGACCTCAAGTCACCCTTCACCCTCGGCCACGCCCAAGCCGTGGCCACACTGGCCCGCGACGCGGCGGCATGTCTCGGCCTGCCGGCCGCAGAGCGCACCGTACTCTACCGTGCCGGGCTGACCGCCGGATTCGGGCGCCTGGGTGTGTCGAATGCCATCTGGGACAAGCCGGGGCCGCTCACCGTCGCCGAATGGGAACGCGTCCGCCTCGCCCCGCAGCTCGCGGCGCGGATGCTGCGCCAATCTCCGCCGCTGGCACCAGTAGCGGCCCTGGCCAGCAAGCAGCGCGAGCGCCTTGACGGGTCCGGCTACCCGGCCGGACTGGCCGGCGACGCCATCCCGCCGGCGGCCCGCGTCCTGGCCGCCGCCGACAGTTACCAGGCCATGCTCGAGCCACGGCCATACCGGCCCGCCCGGTCCGCCAGCGAGGCCGCCGCAGAACTGCGCGGCGACGCCCGCGCCGGGCGCCTCGATCCAGAAGCCGTGGCCGCGGTCCTCGCCGCTGCCGGTCATCGCATCGCGCGCCGGCGGGCGAACGTCGCCGGCCTCACCGCCAGAGAGATCGATGTCCTGCGCCTCGCCGTGCGCGGCCTGTCGAACAAGCAGATCGCCGCCAGCCTGGTCGTGGCGCCAAAGACCATCGGCAACCACATCGAGCACGTCTACACCAAGATCGGGGTATCGAACCGGGCAGAAGCAGCACTCTTCGCCATGCGCAACGGACTCCTACCCCAGACCGACCCTTACGCCGAAACCTCGCCTGGCCAGCCCTTTTAAACACTTGAACTTGACCGTCACTGGCACCGGCACGAAGCACCGAGAATGCCCGGCACGAGATAGTAGCGGACAGTCACCAGAGGAACGTTGGGCAGAATAGGTCCGTGAACTTCTCACCGGAATCGCGGATCGTCCACGCGGGCACCGAGCGCGCCCCCGGCGCGCCGCTGTCGCCGCCGCTGCTGGCCACCAGTACCTACGTGTCGCAAGGGGAGCCGGACCCGGCCCGCGGGTACGGCCGGATGGCCAACCCCGGGTGGGAGGCGGTCGAGGAGGCGCTCGGGGCCGTGGAGGACGCCGGGGCCGTGGTGTTCGCGTCCGGGCAGGCAGCCTGCCTGGCGGCGCTGCTGTCGCTGGCGGCCGGGCGCGAGCGGATCGTGATGCCCGAGGACGGCTACTACAACGTGCGGGCGCTGGCGGAGAAGCTGCGGCCCCACGGGGCGCGGGTCGTGCCGGTTGACCTGCTGGACCTGGCCGCCGTGGAGCGGGCGGTCGGCGAGCGGCCGTCGGTGCTGTGGGCCGAGACGCCGACCAACCCGCTGCTGCGGGTGGCCGACCTGACCTCACTCGGCGTGATCGCGGCGGCCGCCGGGGCGCCGTTCGCGGTGGACAACACCGTGGCGACCGGGCTGCTGCAGCGGCCGCTGGACTTCGGGGCGGTCGCGTCGGTGTACTCGATGACCAAGGCGATCTCCGGGCACTCGGACGTGCTCGGCGGCGCCGTCGTCACGCGGGACGCGGCGCTGCTGGCGGCCGTGCGGGACTGGCGGACCACGGGCGGGGGCATCCCCGGCCCGTTCGAGGCGTGGCTGGTGCTGCGGGGCATGAAGACCCTGCCGCTGCGGATCGAGCGGATGTCAGGCAACGCGATGGCGATCGCGCGGTTCCTGTCCGGACACCGGGCCGTGCGCGCGGTGCACTATCCGGGCACCACCACGGCGACGCTTGACATAGCCAGCAAGCAGATGCCGAACGGAGCCGGGCCGCTGTTGTCCTTCGAACTGGCTGGACCGGGTGGCGGGCCGGGGACGGCGGCGCAGGCCGACGCCGTCATCGCGGCGGCGCGGCTGATCGTCCCGGCGACGTCCTTCGGCGGCGTGGAGTCGAACTGGGAACGCCGCTCCCGGTGGGCCGCCGAAAGCGCCCCGCCGTCGCTGATCCGGCTGTCAGCCGGCATCGAGCCCGTGCAGGACCTGCTCACCGACATCGAAGCGGCCCTGGCCGCCGCGATGCCCGGCTAACGCGCCGAACAGGCCGGTGGCGCGCAGCCGCTGCCACAAGAACGGCGCCAGGCTCTGGGAGTACTGCGGCGTCAGGTGGTGCTGGTCCATGAAGACCAGGACGTTGCCGACCACCGGCTGGCACTCGCGGGGGCCGCAGATGAGGTCGTTCATGTCGACCACCGGGACCGTGCCCTTCATCGCCTTGGCCGCGAACGACGTGGCCGGGCCGGGCCAGATCGCCGTGGAGGCCGGCACCGCGCACTTCGGGGAGTCACGCCCGTTATCCAGGATGCATCCCGCCTGGTAGACGTAGCGCATCTCCGGGGTCTCGGTGATCGCGACGACCTTGATCCCGTGGCGGCGCAGTTGCGTCCAGTACGCCGCCTCGCCGGCCCCGATGTCGGCCCGGGACGGCGGGCCACCCTTCGGGTGCGCCGCCGAGATCATCGAGACGTGCGCGGTGGTGAGCACGACATCGGGACGGATCCTCGTGATCAGGTCGTGCAGCACCGAGACGCCCCACTGGCGGCAGCTCGTATACGGGCTGCCGTTGTCGGGGTCGTTCATCAGCGTCGCGGTCCACGCGCAGTTCGCGTGCAGGACGGTGACCAGCTTCCAGTGCTCTTGCCGGGCGATGATGTTCAGCGCCTCCCACCAGTTGCCGGCGACCGAGTCGCCGACGAGCGCCACGGTGAGCCGCGGGCGGGCGGTATCGCCGAACGTGCACACCGTCTCGGTCACCACGTGCTGGGGGCCGAGGCAGCCCTGAGCCCAGTAGCCGGGGACGCTCGTCGACTGGGGGGCGGGCAGCACGGGCTTGACCGGCACGTCGCGGGCCACCCCGGCCAGCGCGGCGGCCCCCGGATAGCCGGGGGGCAGCAAGCCGGTCAGCGGCCCCGGCAGGCTGGCCAGGTAGCTGCCAGCCAGCGCCACCGGGACGACGGCGGCCAGGGCGGTCGACACTGAGCGCCAGCCGTGGCCCTTCAGGGCCTTGGCGAGGCGAATGGGATCTTCGACGCAGATCTTGGTCAGCCACGCCAGCAGCACGGCGGCGGCGATGATCACCGGCCCCGTCACGATGCCGGGAGCCTTGCCGCTCCACGTGGCGTAGATGCTGATGATCGGCCAGTGCCACAGGTACAGGGAGTAGGAGATCCCGCCGAGGAAGACCATCGGGCGGGCCGAGGTGAGCCGGGCGGGACCGAAGCGCCCGTCCGCTGACCCGGTCGCGATCATGGCCGCGGCGCCGCCGACCGGCAGCAGCGCGATCCACCCAGGGAACGGGGATCCCCCGGTGAAGGCGAAGGCCGAGGCCAGGATGGCGGCCAGGCCGGCCCAGGCGAGCCAGCCCTGGCGGGCCAGCGCGGCGGTGATCCGGGCGGGCCCGATCGCGAGGAGCCCGCCGATGCCAAGCTCCCACATCCGGGTCGTCGTCACGAAGTAGGCGGCGGGCGCGGCCACCCGCGTGTCGTAGACGGAGTAGGCCAGCGACGCCAGGACCAGGGTGCCCGTTAGCCCCCAGACGACGGCGCGCCGCGCTCGCTCGCGCCGCCGGGTCGCCAGCGCGGCGAGCAGGAACAGCAGCGGCCACACGAGGTAGAACTGCTCCTCCACCGACAGCGACCAGAAGTGCTGCACGGGGCTGGCCGCGGCCCCTGACTTCAGGTAGTTGACCGCGTCGCCGGCCAGCTGCCAGTTCTGGTAGTACAAGGCGCTGGCCAGGATCTCCCGCGCGATGCCGGGGAACCGGATGGCGTGCCCGACGAGCATGGAGGTGAGCCACGTCACGGTCAAGACGATGGCGGCCGCGGGGACCAGGCGGCGGGCGCGCCGGCCCCAGAAGTCGACGAGCGCTACCTTGCCGGTAGCCGCGAAACCGCGCCACAGGTGGCCAGTGATCAGGTAGCCGGAGATCACGAAGAACACGTCCACGCCGACGAAGCCGCCGGGGAGCGCCGCCGGGTGGACGTGGTAGATCACCACGAGGGCCACCGCGATGGCCCGCAGCCCCTGGATGTCTAGCCGGAAGCCCCGCTCGTCAGCGGGCTTGGCGCTGTTCCGGCGGGGTGCGGCGTGGCGCGGCCCGCCGCCGCGCGCCGCGGGCCTTCCTGCGACTACCAGCTCGCTCACGCGTCACCCAGCTCATCTGCCGACCCCGCTCAGTCCTGGAATGGCCGTCGCGACGCAGCCCAGCCAGGCACCCGTAATTTAGTTTAAATATGTTGCCGCCGTGGCGCACTTGGCGAAACGGCGCACAACGATCCGCCCGCGGCGGCTACCCGGGCCAGTGCTACCCGGGCCAGTGCTACTTGGGAACAGCGCTACTTGGGGAGCAGCGCTACTTGGGGAACCAGCCGACGTAGAACACGCCCAGGCCCAGCGCGACGAACATGCCCGCTATCAGCCAGAAGCGAACGACGATAGTCGTTTCCGCCCAGCCGGCTAGCTCGAAGTGATGCTGCAACGGCGCCATGCGGAAGACCCGCTTGTGGGTCAGCTTGTAGGAGCCGACCTGGATGACCACCGACAACGTGATGATCACGAACAACCCGCCGAGCAGGAGCAGCAGCAGCTCGGTGCGGGTGGTGATCGCCAGGCCGGCCAGCGCGCCGCCCAGGGCGAGCGAGCCGGTGTCCCCCATGAAGATCTTGGCCGGCGGCGCGTTCCACCACAGGAAGCCGAAGCACGCGCCCATGACGACGGCGGCGACCACGGCGGTGTCCAGCGGATCGCGGACGGGGTAGCAGTTCGGCGCCAGCGCGGTCGTGCAGTCGTTGCGCAGCTGCCAGTTGCCGATGATCACGTACGCGGCGAGCACCAGGATCGCCGCGCCGGAGGCGAGGCCGTCCAGGCCGTCGGTGAGGTTCACCCCGTTGGAGGTGCCGGTGACCATGATGATGACCCAGATGACGAACAGCACCGGGCCGATGGCGACGCCGAAGTCGGCCAGGAACGAGATGTGCGCCGAGGCCGGGGTCAGGTCGTAGCCGTCGGGGAAGTGCAGCGCGAAGATGGCGAAGACCGCCCCGACGACGGCCTGCCCGGCCAGCTTGGCGCCGCTGCGCAGCCCCAGGCTGCGCCGCATGAACAGCTTGATGAAGTCGTCCACGAACCCGACCATGCCCAGGCCCGTCATCAAGAACAGCACCAGCACGCCGGAGGCCGACATCGGGTCGCTGGTGAGCAAGTGACCGGCGACGTAGCCGATCAGCGACGCGATGATGATCACGATGCCGCCCATGGTGGGCGTGCCCTTCTTGCCCAGGTGCGCCTGCGGGCCGTCGGACCTGATCTCCTGGCCCAGCTTGCGCTTGCGCAGCACCGTGATCGTGGGCCTGGTTCCGATGAGCGCGATGATCATGGAGATCGCGCCCGACAGGAGGATGGTCTTCACCGGTCAACCTCCGCGAGCAGGCCATCGGCGACTTCCCACAGGCCAGCAGACTTCGATGCTTTCACTAGTACGACGTCCCCGGGGCGCAACTGGTTCGCCAGGATTTCCACCGCGCTCGCGGTGTCCGGCGCGGCGATGGCCGCGCCGTCCCAGCCGGCCTGCGCGCGGGCGCCGTCGAGCACCGGCCGGGCTGCCTCGCCGACCGCGACCACGACGGCGACGCCGGCCCGGGCGGCGAGCCGGCCCACTTCAGCGTGGCTGGCGGCCTCGGTGTCGCCGAGCTCGGCCATGTGGCCCACGACCGCGATCGCGCGCCGGGCGCGCTGCCCGTCCGGGGCGCTGGCGGCGATATGCGCCAGCGCCTCGATCCCGGCCCGCATCGAGTCGGGGTTGGCGTTGTAGGCGTCGTTGATGACCAGCACGCCGTCGGCCCGCTCGCGGACGTCCATCCGCTTCCCGCTGCGGGCGGTGGCCTGGGACAGGGCGTCGGCGATGGCCGGCACCTCCATGCCGAGCTCGGCGGCGATCGCCGCGGCGGCCAGGGCGTTCGGCACGTGGTGGGCGCCGTGCAGCAACAGGCGCACCGGGGCCATGCCCCCCGGCATCATCAGCCGGAACGAGGCGCGGCCGAGGTCGTCGAGGATGACCTCGGCCGCCCTGACGTCGGCGTTCGGGGCTATGTTGCGCACCATCGGCGCGACGCTGAAGGTAACCACCCGGGCGTCGGTGCGGGTGGCCATCGCCAGGACCCGCGGGTCGTCTTGGTTCAAGATCGCCACGCCGCCTGCGGAGGCCTGCGGCAGCGCCTCGACGAGCTCGCCCTTGGCCTTGGCGATGTTCTCGACCGAACCGAACTCCCCGGCGTGCGCGCGGCCGACGTTGAGCACCGCGCCGATCCGCGGCGGCGCGATGTCGCACAGCGCCCCGATGTGGCCCACGCCGCGCGCGGCCATCTCCAGGATCAGGAACCTCGTGTCCGCGGCGGCGCGCAGCACCGTCAGCGGGACGCCGAGCTCGTTGTTGAGCGACCCCTCCGGGGCGATCGTGGCGCCCAGGCGCTCGGCGACCTGGGCGGTGAGGTCCTTGGTCGAGGTCTTGCCCGACGACCCGGTGATCCCGGCCACGGTGAGGCCGTGCTCACCGGTCAGCCGGCTGGCGACGGCCTGGGCCAGCCGCGCGAGCGCGGTCGTCACGTCGGGGACGACGATGGCCGGGACGTCGTCTCCCAGCGGCCGGGAGGCCAGGATCGCCACCGCGCCGTTGGCGAGCGCCGCGCCGGCGAAGTCGTGGCCGTCGGCGTGCTCCCCGGCGATCGCGGCGAACAGCCCGCCCGGCGCGGCCCGCCGGGAGTCGATGACGACTGGCCCGGTCACGACGGCAGCCCCCGGGCCGGGGCCGGCCCCGTGCAGCCGCCCTCCGGTCAGCGCGGCGACCTCGGTGAGCGACAGCGCGATCATGCGAGGTCCCCGTCGGGGCGGCCCGCGAGAGCGCGCGCGGTCACCAAGGCATCGTCGAAGGGCAGCACCGCCTCCCCGACGTACTGTCCCGTCTCGTGGCCCTTACCGGCGACCAGCACCACATCCCCTTTCCCGGCCATGCCCGCGGCGAGGCGGATAGCCGCCGCGCGGTCCGGCTCGATGATCACCCGGCCCCGCTCCCCCTGCGGGACGTCAACGACGCCATGCAGCATCTCGTCCAGGATCGCCAGCGGGTCTTCCGACCGGGGGTTGTCGCTGGTGAGTATGGCCACGTCGGCGAGCGTGGCGGCGGCGGCGCCCATGAGCGGCCGCTTGGCGCGGTCCCGGTCGCCGCCGCAGCCGAGCACGATGATCAGCTCGCCCGCGGTCACCGCGCGCAGCGCCCGCAGCACCGCCTCGACCGCGGCTGGCTTGTGCGAGTAGTCCACGAAGGCATCCGGCAGGTCGTCCCGGGACGTCGCCCCCGCTGGGGGCAGCTGCACCCGCTGGAGCCGGCCCGGGACGCCCTGGCACGCGGCCACGCCGGCCACCGCGTCCTCCAGCCGGACCCCGGCCTCCACCAGCGCGACGATCGCGCCGAGCGCGTTGGCCACGTTGAACGGGCCGGGCAGCGTCACCGACGCGTCGGCCTCCACGCCGCCGGGGCCGATCACCCGGAACGCCGAGCCGTCCGACCCCGAGCGCACGTCCCGCGCCTGCCAGTCCGCGCCCCAGTAGCCGTTCGGGCCGGCCTCGGCGCAGAAGGTCGTGACCGGGATCGACGCCTCGGCCACCAGCCGGCGCCCGTACCGGTCGGCCACGTTGACCACGCCGACGCCGGCGTAGCGGGGCGTGAACAGCTGGGCCTTGGCCCGGAAGTAGTCCTCGAAGCCAGCGTGGAAGTCCAGGTGGTCCTGCGACAAGTTAGTGAACACGGCGACGTCGTAGCGGGTCCCGGCGACCCGCCCGAGGGCGAGGGAGTGCGAGGACACCTCCATCGCGGCGGCGGTGACGCCGCGCTCGGCCATGACCGCGAGCAGCGCTTGCAGCTCGGGTGCCTCTGGGGTGGTGAGCTTGCTGGCGAACCGCTCGGCGCCGGCCCGCAGCTCCACCCCGCCGATCAGCCCGGTCACGTGCCCGGCGGCGCGCAGCCCGGCCTCGGCCAGGTAGCTGGTGGTGGTCTTGCCGCTGGTGCCGGTGACCCCGATCAGCCGCATCCGGGTGGACGGATCGCCGTAGATCCAGCAGGCGACATCGCCGAGCCGGTCCCGCGGCGAGGCGACGACGAACACCGGCACGCCGTGGCGGGACGCCTGGTCCCGGCCCGCGGGGTCGGTCAAGATGGCGACGGCGCCACGCGCGACCGCGTCGCCGCTGAAGTCAGCGCCATGGGCGCGCTCACCGGGCAGCGCGGCGTACAGGTCTCCCGGCTGGACCTGCCGCGAGTCGAGCGTCACCCCGGACAGGCGGGCAGGACCGTTAGGAATATTCGTCACTGCTGTGCCCAGGAGCTCGCCGAGCCCTGACAACGGCCGCGCCTGGATACGGGCGGGTCGGATCACGACCAGAGAGTACCCGTTATCAGGGCGCGGTGAGCCGGACATATGGGACTGTCGCGCCGTCGGGTGGAATCTGCAGCGTCTGCACGGCGAAGTTCATGACCTGGTCGAAGACGGGACCGGCGACCGTGGCCCCGAAATGCCCGAACTTCTTGTCGGGCGCCTGGACGTTCACGGCCACCACGACCTGCGGCTTGTCACCGGGCGCCATCCCGATGAAGCTGGAGCCGTACTCGCACAGCGGCGTCGTCTTGGGGCAGTTCGGCCCGCTCTCGTTGGAGGTGCCGGTCTTGCCCGCGATCGCGTAGCCGGCCATGTTGCCCACCGGCTGGCCGCCCGCCGCGTCCAGCACCGGAACTTGCTGCAGGATCTGGATCAGCTGCCTGGCGGTCGCCGGCTGGATCACCCGGCGTGACGGCGACGCCGACGCCGGCCGGTACTTCCCGGACGGGCTGGTGGTGCCCGCGACGATCCTCGGCTGCACCCGGACGCCCCCGTTGGCGAGCGTGGCGTAGACGCTGGCCATCTGCAGCGCGGTCACGCTGACGCCCTGTCCGTAGGCGAGCGTGTAGTGCTCGGAGGCCCACCACTGCGACGGCTGCGGCAAGATGCCGGCCGACTCGCCGGGCAGGCCCAGCCCGCTCGGCTGCCCGAGCCCGAAGTTCCGCAGGTACTGGTACTGCAGTTGCGGCGAGATGGTCGCGGCCACCTGGGCCATTCCGACGTTGCTCGAGTGCGCGATGATGCCGGCCAGCGTGTAGCGCTCGCCGGGACTCCACTCGGCGTCGTGGATGACCAGCCCGCCCCGCCTGAGCCCGTACGGGATGTCATAGGCGGTCGTCGGGGCCACCCCGCCATGCTCCAGCGCCGCGGCGGCGGTGATGATCTTGGCCGTGGAGCCGGGATCGAAGACATTCTGCACTGGCAGGTCGGTCGCTTGCGCGACCGACGCCCGCCCGGCCTGGACGTCGGCCTGGGAGACGGTCGGCCACTGGGCCATGGCGAGGACGTCGCCGGTCTTCGGGTTCATGACGACGACGGTGCAGTCCCGCGCGTGCATCTTGGCGACCTGATGCTCGCAGGCCTGCTGCGCGGCCAGCTGCAGCGCCGGGATGATCGTCAGCGTGATGTCGCTGCCGTCGGTCGCGGGCGTCACCGAGCTGCCCTCCAGCGGGATCACCTCGCCGTTGGTCCCGGTGTAGGCCTCCTCGCTGCCGTTGTGCCCGGACAGCAGGCTGTTGTACACCAGCTCGATACCGGACTGGCCGATGATGTTCCCGTCGTTGGCGGGATCGTTGGTAAACCCGACGATGTTGGCCGTCGGCGACCCGTCCGGGGTCACGCGCACGTCAACGGTGTGCAAGTAGATGCCCGGCAGGTTCAGCGCGGAGACGGCGTCCCGCGTCCGCGCGCTCAGGCCGGCCTTGAGCTCGACGTTCTTCCGCGAGGTGGGGTGCTCCAGCTTCCCGAGCACCTGCGCGGCGGGCATGCCGAGCAGCGGGGCCAGCTTCGCCGCCGCCGTGGCCTTGTCCAGCCGCGGGTACCCGGCCATCGGCTTGATCTGCGTCGGGTCAGCCACCACGGTGAATGTTTCCAGGGTCATCGCCAGCGGCTGCGCACTGCCGGCTCCGTAGATCGTGCCGCGCATCCCATACAGCGGCACGTTCTTCAGCCGCTCCGAGGCGGCCAGCTTCTTGTACGTCGCGGACTGCATGCCCTGCAGCTGGATCAGGCGGCCGCCGAACAGCGTGAGCACGAACGCGACGGCCAGCAGCGCTATCGCCAGCCGCCGGCCAGGGTCGCCCTGCCTGGCGACGAGCCAGCGCGGCGGCCGGCGCGGCCGGACGGAGTATCGCGGACCCGGCGGCCGGGTTCCGCCGGGTCCGCCCGGGCGCCGTGGTCCGGGCGGCTGCTCACGGCCTGGCCGCCGGGACGCGGGCCGCGCCGGGGCAGGACGGGCGGTGCCCCGGGCGGCGGCAGCGCTCCGGGCCTCGGCGGTGTTCCGGGCCTCGGCGGTGTTCGCGGCGCCGCCGCTAACCGGACCGCTAGCCGGCCATCGGCCTGGCCGTTGCCCCGGCCCGGACCGGGGCTCCGATCCGGTACGCGGGGTCACCCCGGGATACTCCGTCCGGGCGGACGGAGTATGCCCGCCCCGGGACCCTGTGGTGTTCCGTCCGGACGGCTGCCCGGATGCGGGGGGTTGTCGCGGTCCTGGCCGGACGGAGTAACTGGACGGAGTACCCGCCCGGCCGGACGGGCGACCCGCGCCGGGACGGAGTACCCCGCTCAGGTCCCCCCGGCGGCGCATCACCGGTTGGACCCGCGAACCTTGGTGCCGTTCGCGCTCGCGCCGCCCGTAGCGGTCTTAACCTTGCCATCGCGCAGGTCCAGGAACCGGACCACGTCGACCGGGCGCATGCCCAGCTGGTAGGCGCGCTGCTCGATCACCGTCGCCGAACGGGCCTGCGCGACCTGCGCCTCCAGGGCCTGACGCTGCCTGGCCAGGACGCTGTCCTGCTGCTGCAGCTGGCTGATCTGGAACGATCCCTGCGCCAGCGTGGTGCTGATCACCAGGGCGGAGACCAGCGCCCCGCTGAGCAGGCCGCACACCAGCAGCAGGAACGGCATCCGGCTGGTCGTCCGCGCTGACGATAGGCCCTGCGCCTGCTGTGCCTTCAGGGCAGTCGGGGCCTTCGGGGCGGCAGGGGCCTTCGAAGTGGCGGGGGCCTTCGGGGCGGCGGGGGCCTGGCTGGCCGTCGCCGGTCGCGGCGCCCGGGGGACGCGGGGCGCGGCGGGAGCCGCCGTCCGCGTCCGCTGCGCCCCACCGTCCGGAACCGGACCGCGCGGGCGCGCGAAGCCCTGCGGCGGTACCCGGCGACGTGATTCCTGGCCGGCGGGACGCTCGGGCCGGGTGCGCGCGGGCGCGATGCTGTCGGCGGTGCCCTGGGCGCCCGCGCGGTCGGCTGGCGGGCGCGGCCGGGGCGGGGCCGGGGCCAGGCGCTCCCGCCGCGGCCGCGGCATGCGATCGGGACGGGAGATCGTCTCGGTCCCGCCGCGCGCCGCGCGGCCCGCGTCGCGAGTCTCGTCGTTGCCCATCTGGCCATCTCTCCCGTTGCTCATGCTGTGCCCCCCGCTCGCCGCCGGGGCGCCGCAAGGACGGCGCCTTCCCTCGCTCCCGCTCCTCGTCCCTCGGAGCCCACGCTCAGTCCAGGCGCCGCCGCGCCCCTTAGCTCGCTCACGCTGTGCCCCCCGCCCGCCGCCGGGGCGCCGCAAGGACGGCGCCTTCCCTCGCTCCCGCGCCTCGTCCACGACGAGGGGCCGTACACCTTCATCTCCATGCGCGAGGTCGAGTCGCTCTTCCAGCCGCGCGTGCACGCGCTCGTGCCTTCGCAGGACGGCTTCAACTTCGCGCAGGCGTGGGTCGCGCATTGACGGGGTTGGCGCGGCGGCTCGCGGTGGTGCCGCTCGTGCTCGTCGGCATCACGCTCGTCACGTTCGCGCTTCTGCACGCGCTGCCGGGCGACGCCGCGCTGGTG
>JAICUO010000821.1 GCA_025935815.1 Streptosporangiaceae bacterium | reverse complement strand
CGCGTTGAGGATCAGCAGGTAGGCGACCATGAGCCCGGCCCAGGACCGGCCGAACCGCTCGATGAGCAGCCGGGCGTGCCCGACCCCGGTGACCGCGCCGAGGCGCAGCACCATCTCCTGGTTCACGTACAGCACGGGGACCAGCAGCAGGAGGGTCCACAGCAGCCGGGTGCCGTAGTTCTGGCCGGCCTGCCCGTAGGTGGAGAACGCGCCGGCGTCGTTGTCGCCGCACATCACGATCAGCCCGGGGCCCACGATGGCCAGCAGCGTCTTCAGCTTGGCTGACAACCCGGCCCGGGGAGCCGTGTCGTCGAGCGAGATCGTGCCCAGCGCACCGCGAATGTCGCCGGCGTGCGCCTCATCCGCGGCAGCGGAACGGGTGATGGTGGCCATGGTGAACACCCCTTTCACGTCACGAAACCGGACGGAAACAGGGGCACACGCGGATTCGCGCATGGGCGCGCGAGCCTGGTAAACCCGGGAGAATCAGGTCAGCGGGAGTGCCGGGACCTAGGCGGGGTCACTCGGGGCGGCGTGTGCCCGGACAAGACGGGACAGCAGCGAGGAGGGCCAACTTCGGCCCGGACTATCAGAGTCCATCGCATGCCTCCCTTCTGCCGCGACGCACGGGGGCGCCAGTGCCGCACCTGACCGCCGGGGCATTCCGCCCGGACGGAGTCCTACCACGTGACACTCGAGGAAACATACGCCAGGGCTGGAGAAATCCCTGGCCGCACCTCTCTCGTAAGAGCTTTGGCACTCCACGGCGTATTGCGGACCGGCCCGCGTCATGAACCGGGCCCGGCCGCCAGCCACTTGGCCTCACCCCTTAGGCCGGGGAGAGGTGTCCTGATCCGGAGCGTCTCTCGACGGTTGGGATCAGTGGCCTGTGTCCGTGAAGACGCCTCACCGAACGAGGTGTCCTGGCTTGATCAAGTCCAAGAATGCCCGGTTTCATTCCCGCATGTCAAACAGGCACGCCCGCGGGAACGCCGAGTCCCTCGATCACTTCCGCCCCGGGCACCCCGGCGAGCACGCTGCCGGGCAGCCACAGCTTGGCACCGCGGACGCCGGCCCCGATCACGGTGCTGCCCAGCTTGGCCACCGCGGCGTCGATGAGGACCGGCCAGTGCGCGGGCAGGCCGATCGGCGTGATCCCGCCGTATTCCATCGCGGTCGCGGCGGTGACGGCATCGACGGAGCCGAACGACGCCTTGCGCGCGCCCAGGTGCCGCCGGACCAGGCCGTTGACGTCCGCCCGGGTGGTCGCGGCGACCAGGCACGCGGCGTAGGTCGTCTCACCGCCCCGCTTGGCCGCGATGACCACGCAGTTCGCGGACTCCTCGGGGGCGATGCCGTACCTCTCGCAGAACGCGGCGGTGTCGGCGAGCGCCGGGTCGATCTGCGCCACCCGCACCTCGCTGGCGCCTGGCATGTCGCGCAACGCGGCGGCGACCGGCGCGGCCAGCAGGTCGGGGCGGGACAGGGCAGGGTGGAAGTCCAGCGGCAAGCTCATGCCCTCATCCAACCAGATCGTGATGGCCCGGTAGCCCGCTCGCGGCGCGGGCGGCGCCGGGACCAAGGAGGCGGACAGGACGAGGTCGCCATGAGGGGCCTGCTCGCCAACCGGGCGGCGCGGATGCGCCGGTAAACCTTGGCCCGGCCCCCGAGGCAGGGCTTGCCGATGACCGCCACGACGTGCATTGGCTGCCGCTCCCGAGCCGATAGGCAATTTCACCTATTTTTACGTGCATGGTCCTGGCGCATACTGGTCCGGTGGAACCGGCAGCTGATTCCGTCGGGAGGCAGATTCAGTCTTTCGCGGGCCGCCGCGGGCATGCCCGCCGACCGGGGTGGACAGGGCCATCGGACCAGGCCTTGCACTGGCTGGCCGGCTGGTATGCGATCGCCCTGCGCCTAGGCGGCGCGGTGTTGTTCACCGCGGTCGCCGTGCTGGCCGCCACCGAGCAGACATCTGGCTGGTGGCTGGGCCTGCCGCTGGCCGCGCTGTGCCTGTGGTCGGCCTTTTTCGGCTGGCGGGTGCGGCGGTCCGGGCTGACGCCGACGGTGGTTCTGGCCGACGCTGCCGTCATCTCGGCGGTGGCGCTGGCGCAGCAGCACATGGTCCCGGCCGTGCTTATCAAGGACAGCACGAGCTGGATGCTCCCGCTGGCCTGCACGTCGGTGTACATCCTGCAGCTCGCGCTGCGGCCGCGGCTGTCGTTGCCCGGGGCCGCGATCGTGGCCATCGCCTACGGGACGGGCGCCGGGAACCTGGCTGATGGCTGGCTGCTGGTGGTGGAGACGGTCGTCGTGGCCGGGCTGGTGGCGGTGATCCGCGGCGGAGCCCGGCAAGCGGATGCGGTTGTCGCCGCCGGCCTGGCGACCGAGCGGCGGATCCGGGCCGAGGAGGCGCGGCGCGCTGACGAGCGAGAGCAGCACCGCCAGCTGCACGACACCATCTTGTCGACCCTGACCATGGTCGCGGCGGGTGCCTTCGCGGAACCGTCCCCGGCGCTGACCGCGCAGGCGGGCCGGGACCTGCACGTGCTCACAGAGCTGGCGAGCGCCCCGGCCGGGCCGCTCGAGCTGGCGCCGCTGACCGACCTGGGACCGAAGCTGGAGCGGGTCGCGGTCAGCACCGATGACCTGGCCGTGCGGCTGAAGCTCGCCCCGGTCACGCTGCCGTCTGGAGTCGCGGACCAGCTCGTCGCCTCCGTCGGCGAGGCGCTGCGCAACGTCGAGCGGCACGCCGGGACCGGCCAGGCGGAGGTGATCGTCACCGGCGGTGCGGGCTGGGCGGTCGTCAAGGTCGCGGACCGCGGCCGCGGGTTCGACCCGGCCGTCACCCCGCCATCCCGCCGGGGCATCCGCGAGTCGATCAGCGGCCGGATGCTGGCGGTCGGCGGCCAGGCGCTGATCGCCAGCCGCCCCGGCGAGGGCACCACCGTCACCGTGAGCTGGCCGGCATGACCGCCGTGCAGCCGAGAACACCGCAGCCGAGAACTGGGCCGTCGGGGACACCCCCGCCGGGGACACTGCCGTCGGGGACACTGCCGCCGACGGCGATGATGTCCGGCCGCTACCCGCGGGCCTTTACCGTCGCGGTGGTCGTCCTGGTCGCGGGCTGGCATCTCGCCGGAGCGGGCGGGCAGTTG
>JAICUO010000436.1 GCA_025935815.1 Streptosporangiaceae bacterium | reverse complement strand
TGTCCAAGAGCAGCGGGGCGATCGTCTCGATCAGGTCCTTCGGCTCCGCGCCGCCGACGATCATATTCGTGGTCGACATCACAGTCGGCACGACGGCGTCCGCCAAGACGACCTCGGCGTCCAACCAGTGGGCGGTCACCGCGGTGACCGCGCCTGGCGGCTGGGCCGTCCATGACATCGAGCCAGCCACGGCAGGCAACGCGTGAACCGCAAAGTCACGGGGTCCGCCGGCCTCGGCGTGGCCCTCATACTGCTGCTCTTCTTCCTGGTGATCCCGATGCTGATGGTCGGCGGCACCAGCCTGCTATTCGGCGGCAGCGGCGGGGCCGGGAACTGCTCGGGCTCGGCCAACCAGGCCCCGGTCACCCAGCCCGGCGTCAGCTCCCAGGGCCAGAACTCCATTCCGCAGAACTACCTGGCGATCTACCGCAAGGTCGGACTGCAGTACAACATCCCGTGGACGATCCTGGCTGGCATCGGCACCGAGGAGAGCGGCAACGGCCAGAGCACCCTGCCCGGCGTGCGCAGCGGCCAGAACGGCTTTGGCGCGGCTGGCCCGATGCAGATCGGCATCGGCGGGGCGTCCACGAATACCTGGGGCGGCGCGCCGATCCACTCGGCGTCGCTGAATGTGGCCGGGGTCGCGACGGACGGGAACGGCGACGGGATCGCCAACGTCTACGATCCTGCCGACGCGATCCCGGGCGCGGCCAAGTACCTGGTCGCGCACGGGGCGCCGGGAAACATGGCCGGCGCTATCTTCGCCTACAACCACGCCGGCTGGTACGTCACCGCCGTGGAGAACTTCGCCGCGCAGTACGCGACCGGCGGGTTCACCGTCGCCCAGGTCAACCCCGGCCCGAGGGCCGCGACGACCGGGTGCAACCCCGGCAACAGCGTCCTCGCCGCGCTGACCACGCCAAACGCGGCCGTGGCGACCGCTATCAGGTTCGCCCAGGCGCAGATCGGCAAGCCCTACCTGTGGGGCGGCACCGGCCCGGACGCCTTCGACTGCTCCGGACTGGTCCTGATGGCCTACCGGGCGGCGGGCATCACCAACATGCCGCGCACCGCGGCGGAGCAGTTCCACTGGGGCCCGGCGGTCCCCGTGAACGCTGTCTCCCCCGGTGACCTGGTGTTCTTCGCCGGCGCGGACGGCACCGCGGCCGACCCGGGCCATGTAGGCCTCGTGATCGGCAAGAACACCATGATCGAGGCCTACGCGACCGGCTTCCCGCTCCGCATCTCGCAGTTCGGCACGCCCACCTCGGGCGGCGGCGAGGGCCTCGGGAAGGTCGTCGGCTTCACCCGCCCCTGGGCTCATGCGGGGGCCAACTTCCCTGGCACCGCCCCGGGGACCGGGTCCGTCATCGCCTTGCCGAGTGCCAGCCCGCCCGGAACTCCCAGGGGTCCGGCGAAGCCAACCCCCACCGCCCCCGGTGGCCCGCCCGCAACCACCAAGCCCTAGCGTTAGCCGACCCGCCCTACCCCGAGGCTCCCGTTTCGGGGGCAGCGGCCGCAGTGTAGCCAATCCCGAACGCCGTCGTTTGCCGCCCTTACGTCTCACTGCTACTTCATCGCGTCAGATGTACCAGTTTCGCACTTATTGACGGTGTGGATCGTTGTCGAGGAGTAGCCTGCTTTTGGTAACACTGCGCGAATTGAGGTTCACTGTGCGGCATCGACGTTGGCGATCGACCTCGGTCGCGGTCCTCGCCTTGGCGCTGCTCGCGACGGCCGGCTGCTCGGCGGCCGCTCCCGGAGCGAGTCAGCCGGAAAGTGCCAACGCGCAGCCCGCCGCGTTCACGGCGACCGGGGATGCGCGGGTGCATGGTTCCGCCAGCGCCGGCCCAGGCCCGATCGTCGCGCTCGGGGACTCCTACGCCGCCGGCGACATGCTCCCGCTGGACCTCAAGGCCCAGCCGCTCGGCTGCCTGCGCTCGACCAGGAGCTACCCGGTCCTGGTGGCCAGGGCGCTGCACGCCACGCGGGACCTCATCGACGTGGCGTGCACCGGGGCGGGCTGGAAGGCCATGACCACCACCGAGCACACCTCGACGAAGGACAATCCGCCGCAGCTCGCCGCGCTCACGTCCGGCACGCGGCTCGTCCTGCTCACCCTCGGCGGGGACGACCTGGGGTTCATGAACACGCTCAGACTGTGCATGAAGCTGAGCTGGACCAAGCCGTGGGGCAGTCCCTGCCAGCAGCACCTGACCGCGGGCGGCACCGACCAGCTCGCCGCCCTCATTACCGCCGAAGGGCCGCGCATCACCACCGCGCTGACGCAGATTCACGCCCAGGCGCCGAGCGCGAAGGCCGTCCTGGTCGGCTACCCGGACATGTTCCCGCAGCGTGGCAGCTGCTGGCCGGTCGTGCCGATCACCGCCGGGGATATCGCCTACCTGCGCGGCATCGAGCTAAGGCTGAACGCGACCCTGCGAGCCAGCGCGCAGGCGACCGGCGCCACGTTCATCGACGCCTACACCCCGTCCATCGGGCACGACTTCTGCGCCAACGGCGACACCCGGTACGTCGAGGGCCTGGTCCCCGGCTCGCTGACCGCTCCCTTCCACCTCAACGCCCGCGGCCACTCCGCAGTGGCCAGCCTGATCCTCGCGGCACTGGGCACGTAACGGCAAGCCTCGCCAACGCCAGCAGGCGAAGCCCCGAGCGGAGGTTACCGGCGGCGCAGGGAACGGCCGCGCTGCTTGGGCTGGACCTGCCTGGCCAGTTCATCCGGCAGCCGCAGCAGCGGATTCGCCGTGCTCGCCACGACATCCTCGGAGATATCGGTGATCCGCTTCCCGCGCGATCGCGCGGCGCCGCGCAGCAGGTCGAAGGCCTCCCGCGGGCGCAGCCGGTGTCGCTCCGCGAGCACGCCGATGGCCTGCTCAACGCGGACCCGGGAGGCCAGCGCATGCTCCAGCTGCGTGACGGTCACCGCTAGCCGGGCGGCCTCATCCTCTTCAACCTGATCCTTCGGAACGAAACGCGGCTCCGACCTAACGACCAGCTCAGGTCGCGTAGCGGCAGGCGAGCGCACCTGGCGGGGAGCGCCCGCCGCCCCTGACCGGCCGCCGCCCTCGTCCGCGCGACGCTCGCCGGAACTCCCGCTTGCGCCGCTGCTGGCCTCGGCGGCTGCCCCGGCCGAGTGGCCTTCCTCGTAGGCGGCGTGGTCGGCGGCGAACAGGTCGGCGAGGACCATGGCGCTGGTCAGGTCGGAGACTTCCTCGCCGCCGACCACCCAGCCGTGCTCCGCCTTCCGGACCACGACATCATCGTCCGTCTCCCGGGCATCCCGGGCGGACCCCTTGGCATTCATCGTTAGCCTGCACTCCCCCCATCTGCGTTTGCTATACCCGCAGTCCCTCCACTACTACCGAACGGGGTCCCCGGTGCCGAAATTGCGTGCTTAACTGACGGCTTGCTCAGAGCTGGCGGCAGAGTCCAGTTCGGCTAGCTTGGCCTGCACCTGAGCGGCGGACGGGTTGCACATGGTCGTCCCGTCCGCGAACAGCAGCGTGGGCACGGTCTGGTTGCCGCCGTTCACGCTCTCCACGAACTGCGCGGCCGCCTCGTCGCGCTCGATGTCGATCTCGGCCATTTCCACGCCCACCCGGGCAAGCTGCGCCTTCAGCCGCTTGCAGAAACCGCACCACTGCGTGGTGTACATCGTGACCGACACCGACTGCCTCCTTTGAGCCGTTAAGTGAAAACTCAAAGTGGGTCAACAACGGGGTCCACCCAGACGTTCCCACGGCGCGAGCCACCGAGGATGCTGCCAAGATAGACCAGTGGACGCCGATGGCCTGCTGGCCGCGCTTGACCCGGAGCAGCGCGAGGTGGCCCTCGCCACCCGCGGCCCGGTCTGCGTGCTGGCCGGGGCGGGGACCGGCAAGACGCGGGCGATCACCCACCGGATCGCCTACGCCGTGGCGACCGGAGTGGTCAACCCGGCGCACGTGCTCGCGCTCACGTTCACCGTGCGGGCGTCGGGCGAGCTGCGCGGGCGGCTGCGCGCCCTCGGGGAGAGCCTCCCCGGTAGCGGCGTCGAGACCGCGCGCGCGAGCACCTTCCACGCGGCGGCGCTGCGCCAGCTCACCTACTTCTGGCCGCGGGTCATCGGCGGTAGGCCCCCGCAGCTGGTCGACTCCAAGATCGCGCTGCTGCGCGAGGCAGCCCGGGACCTGCGCATCCGCGCGGACGGCGCGGCGCTGGCGGAGGCGCTGACCGAGATCGAGTGGGCGAAAGTCTCCCAGCTCCATCCGGATTCCTATCTTCCGTCAGCCATCGCCGCGGGACGGTCGCCCGCCCTCGGGGCAGAGTCAGTGACCCGGCTGTACGCGGCCTACGAGCAGGCCCGGCGGGACCGCCAGCTCCTCGACTTCGAGTCGGTGCTTGAGCTGACGGCCGCGGTCTTGCTCACCGAGCCGGCCGCCGCCCGTGAGGTCCACGCGGCGTTCCGCTATTTCGTGGTAGATGAATTCCAGGACATCAACCCGCTGCAGAAGCTGCTGCTGGACGCCTGGCTCGGTGATCGCGCCGAGCTGTGCGTGGTCGGTGACCCGCGGCAGACCATCTACTCCTTCACCGGCGCGACTGCCCAGTACCTGAGGAAGTTCGGGGCCGACTACGCTGGCGCGGCCGTCATCCACCTCGTCCGCGACTACCGCTCCACCCCGCAGGTCGTGGCCCTCGCCAACCGGCTCATCACCGGCAGCGACCTGGTAGCCCAGCGCAAGGCCGGGCCGGAGCCATCCGTGGAGCAGTATCCCGACGAGGCCGCCGAGGCGACCGGGGTGGCTCTGCGGGTGGTGCGGCTCATCGCACTGGGCGTGCCGCCCCGCGAGATCGCCGTGCTGGTGCGGATCAACGCGCACCTGGAGCGGTTCGAGCAGGCGCTTGCCGACGCCGGCGTGGCCTTCACGGTGCGGGGCGGTGATCGCTTCTACGAGCGGCCTGAGGTCCGCCAGGCACTGGTGCTGCTGCGCGGCGCCGCCCGCGCGGTAACCGACGGGGCCGACGCGACCGGCGTGCCGGAGTCATTGCCGGCCGCCGTCCGGCACGTGCTCAACCTGACCGCCGCCCCGCCCGCCGGGCGCGGCGCGGCCCGGGAACGATGGGAGTCCCTCTCGGCGATCGCCGCGCTGGCCGAGGAGATGACCGCGGCCCGCCCGGACGCCACCCTCGCCGACTTCGCTGCCGAGATGGCGCGCCGGGCTGACTACGGGCACGCGCCCGTCGCGAACGCGGTGACGCTGGCGACGATGCACGCGGCTAAGGGCCTCGAATGGGATGCTGTCCTCATTCCGGGCCTTGTCGAAGGGATAATGCCCATCGTGCACGCGCGGACCCCCGAGGCCATCGAGGAGGAACGCCGGCTGCTGTACGTCGCGGTCACCCGGGCGCGCGAGCACCTGGCCCTGTCCTGGGCACCGGTCCGGGCCCGGCCGGGGGCCGCGGTTGCCGGGGGCGCCGGGGGCGCCGGGGCGGCCGGCCGCGCTGGGGTTGCCGGAGGCGCTGGGGTTACTGGCATGATGCTGACGACCGGGCCGGAGGCCTCCGCTGGGCGCGCCCGGCCGCAGTCACGGTTCATCGCCGCAGTTACCCGAGGCGCGTTGGGTGGTAAAGGGACCATGAATGAGTGATTCTCTGGAGAAGCTGCTGGACCTGCTCGACCTTGAGCAGATCGAGGTCAACATGTTCCGCGGCCGCAGCCCCGAAGAGCGAGTGCAGCGGGTATTCGGCGGGCAGGTCGCCGGGCAGGCCCTGGTCGCCGCCGGGCGGACGGTGCCGGCCGACCGGCCGGTGCACTCGCTGCACGCCTACTTCATCCGGCCAGGGGACCCCGCGGTGCCTATCATCTACACCGTGGAGCGGGTCCGTGATGGCCGGACGTTCACCACGCGCCGGGTCTCGGCGATCCAGCACGGCAAGACGATCTTCACCCTGTCGGCGTCGTTCCAGCAGCCTGAGGAGGGCCTGGAGCACCAGGCCGCGATGCCGGCGGTGCCCCCGCCAGAGGATGTCGAGCGGAGCATCGACCGGCTGGAAAGGCTGCTAGACCGGCCACTGCCCGCCGAGCACCGAGACAGCCCGATCGAGTTGCGGCACGCCGGGCCGCTCAGCATCGAGGTGATGCGAGACTTGTCGCTGCGGACGGCGCATAACAACGTGTGGCTGCGCGTGGTCGGCTCGCTGCCCGACGACCCGTTGCTCCATGTGTGCCTGATGACCTACGTGTCGGACCTGACCCTGCTGGACACGGTGCTGCTGCGGCACGGGAGCGCGTGGGCCGACAGAAAGACCAGCGGGGCGAGCCTGGATCACGCGATGTGGTTCCACCGGCCGTTCCGTGCCGACCGGTGGCTGCTGTACGCGCAGGAAACGCCCGTCGCGGCCGGTGGCCGGGGCCTGGCCTGGGGCCAGGTATTCACTGAATCCGGCGAGCTCGTGGTCTCAGTGGTACAGGAGGGCCTCATCCGCATCGCGGGTTCTTCGGCTGGAGGCCCGCAGGAGCCCGCCTGACCGCTGGCTAGCAAAATCGCAGCTCAAAAATATGTTGCCCTGCTGTGGGCTTCTTACGTAGGCTTCAGTCATGTCCGTGGGCGGCTATGTCTACCCCTCTGGAAGGAGGTGTCCCACGTGTTGACAAACGAACTCATCGTTCCGGCTCCCGCTTGGGATGCCGCGCTTCCGGGTGCCCGCGTGCCGTGGC
>JAICUO010000910.1 GCA_025935815.1 Streptosporangiaceae bacterium | reverse complement strand
GCAGCGCCTGTGCGGGCTCGCCGAGGTTGGCGTAGATCCAGCCGACGGCATTCTCCGCGTAGGCAACGCCTGCCGGGTCATTCAGGGAGCTGCTCAGCCGCAATGCCTCCTGGGCGTGCGGCAGCGCCTCGGCGTACCTGCCCTGCTGGTCATAGACCAGGCACATCCCATGGTGGGCGAGGGCGAGGCTGGCCAGGTCACCAGAGCCAGTCGCGATCCGCACCGCGTTGCGCAGGCTGCGGTCGGCCTCTTCGAACTCGCCCAGCCGGCAGCGCGCGTAGCCGACCTCGTAGTGGACGAGGGCCTGGCCGACGGGGTCGGCGACCCGTTGCGCGGCCTCCAGGGCGGTGTGCAGTGCCGCGGCCATGTCCACCCAGTGCCCGAGCCGCATCATCTGCGGCGCGCAGCTCCACGCGAGCTGCCAGCAGTAGATGTTCAGGTCGGCACCGGACGCGGCGCTGCCGGCGTGGCCCGGTTCACTGCCCCGGGCGCCGGCCACCGCGACCGCCGCCATCAGCGCCTTCTGCTCGGCCCGGAACCAGCCGGCGATGTCCTCGTAGGACTGGATCTGCTGGGGCGTTACCCCCGGCAGCGCCGGCGGCAGCGTGATCTTGAACCGCGCGGGATAGGCCTTCAGCGCGGCGTCGTGGGAGGTCCGCAGGTAGTGATCAAGGACGCGGCGCTGCGCCGCGTCCACTTCCGCCTCCCCGTCCACGGCCCGGGCCTGCTCGGCGGCGTAGGCGCGCAGCAGGTCATGGCACCCGAGCCGGCCGGCGGCGTCCTCGGTCAGCAGGGACGCGCGGCACAGCTCCGTCAGCGCGGAGCGGGCCTCGGCGACCGGGACCCCGGCCAGGCTCGCGGCGACGGCCGCGGTCAGGTCGGGGCCGGGAATCACGCCCTGCAGGCGGAACATCCGGGCCGCCGACGGCGACAGCCGGGCCTGGGACCAGGAGAAGACGGCCCGCAGGTCGGTGGCCACGTCCCCGGCCTCCAGCGGGTCCAGCCGGACCCGGGCGTCGCGAAGCTCGGCGGTGAGCGCGGCCAGGGCGATCCCCGGCCGGGTGACCGCCCGCGCGCTGGCCACGCTCAGCGCCAGCGGCAACCGGGCCGATTGCCGGATCAGCTCAGCGACCGCGGCTGGCTCGGCGGCGAGCCGGGCGGCGCCCAGGCGCGCGGCGAGCATGTCCCGCGCCTCGTCCTCCGACAGCACGTCGAGCGGGATCAGCCGGGCGCCCTCGGCGGCGACTAGCCCGGCCAGCTGGTCCCGGCTGGTGACCAAGATCATGCAGCCGGCGCTGCCGGGCAGCAGCGGCCGCACCTGGCCGGTGGTCTGCGCGTTATCGAGCAGGAGCAGCACCCGCTTGCCGTCGAGCATGCTGCGCAGCAGGCCGGTCTGCGCCTCAACGGCGGTCGGCACCAGGCTGCCCGGCACGCCCAGCGCCTCCAGGAACGCGCGCAGCGCGGCGCTCGGGTCGGCGGGCGCGGCGCTCGGGTCGAACCCGTGCAGGTTCGTGTAGAGCTGCCCGTCGGGGAAGTGGCCGGCGACCTCATGGGCGAAGCGGACGGCCAGCGCCGTCTTGCCGACGCCCGCCGTGCCGGTGAGCACGACGATCGGCGTTCCCGCGTGGGCGGGCAGCGAGGCGCGCAGCTGGGTGAGCTCGGCGTCGCGTCCGGCGAACCCGGCCACCTCGGGCGGGATCTGCGCCGGGACGGGCGGGGCCAGCTCCGCGACCGCCGCGGTGCCCGCGGCGGTCGACAGCAGGATGCGCTGCGTGTCACCGGGACCTTCCAGGGCCGGATCCATCACGAGCACCTGCTGATGGACTTGCGCGAGCTCGGGCCCGGGGTCGATGCCGAGGTCCTCGGCGAGTCGTACCCGCGCGTCCTGGAATGCCTCCAGGGCGTCGGCCTGCCTGCCGCAGCGGTACAAGGCGGTCATCAGCAGCGCGCGGGCGCGCTCGCGGAGCGGGAACTCGGCCACGAGCGCGGCCAGCTCCGCCGCCGCCTCCGCGGGCCGCCCGCGGGCCAGCAGCAAGTCGGCCCGCTCTTCATTCGCCAGCGTGCGCAGTTCGCCCAGCCGCAGCCGCTCCGCCTCAGCGAACGGGCCCGGCACCCCGGTGAACGCCTCACCGCGCCAGAGGCCAAGCGCGCCGTCCAGCGCGCGCTCGGCGGCCCCCAGGTCCCCGGCCCCCCGCATGGCGCGATACCGGACCAGTCCCTGCTCGAACGCGACGGCGTCCAGGGCGGCTGGCTCTAGCCGCGGCATGTACCCGCCACCCGCCGAGACCAGCACGCGGGCCGCCTCACGGCGGGACGCGCCGATGTCGCGCAGCGGCCGGTCGGGCTCCAGGACCCGGCGCAGGCCCGCCACGTAGGTGTAGATGCCGCCTTCGGCACTGGCTGGGGGCTGCTCGCCCCAGACCGCGTCGATCAGGTCCGCCCGGGAGACCACCCGGTTC
>JAICUO010000268.1 GCA_025935815.1 Streptosporangiaceae bacterium | reverse complement strand
TAACGCAGAACAGGCTCAGCCCGGCCGCGTCAAGCAGTTCGATCGGCAGGGTGTACGGTCGCAGCTGCCCGCTGAGGAAGAACGCGATCAGCGCCCCGCCGGCGGCGACCGCCAGGTAGGGCCAGGAGCTGAAGGTGGCCGGCGGCAGCGCGCCGATGAGGATGTCGCGCAGGATGCCGCCGCCGAGGGCGGTGACCATGCCGAGGGTGAGCATCCCGACGATGTCCAGCTTCGCCGCCTTCAGGCCGGTCATCGCGCCGTTGAGCGCGAACGCGACCGTGCCGGCCAGGTCGAGGGCGAGGAGCAGGGGCGGTTCGGCCATGACAGTCATCATGCCTCACTGCCTGGTCGCTCTCGGTCCTTACCGCGGCGCCAGCCAGGCCAGGGCAGCCACCGTCAGGGCCTCGGTGCCGGCGCGCAGGGTGGGCTGCGGCACGGGCAGGAAGTGCGGTGAGTGGTTGCCGGGGATGTCGTCGGCGACGCGCCCGGCCTTCTCGGCGGTGCGGTAGGCCTGCGGGTCGGTGCCCCCGATGGCCCAGTAGGTGTAGGGGATGCCGGCGGCGCGGGGTATGTCGCTGAAGTCCTCGCTGGCGGTCTGCTGGGCCCATTGGACGGCGCGGTCGCCGAAGTGCGCGCTGAAGGCGGCGGCCACCCGGTTGGTGGTGGCCGGGTCGTTGTCGGTGAGCGGGTAGCTGTCGAGGGTCTCGAAGTCCGGGTCCCGGGGCGAGCCGGCTGTCTGGCACTCGCCGTGGACGATCCGCGCAACCGCGTCGAGCATGCGCTGGCGGGTCTGCTGGGAGTAGCTGCGCAGGTTGAGCTGCAAGACGGCGCGGTCGGGGATGACGTTGCTCTTGGTGCCGGCCTGGGAGCTGCCGACGGTGAGCACCGCGGTCTCAGTTGGCGCGATCTCGCGGGACACGACGGTCTGCAGCCTGAGCACGATCGAGGCGGCCAGGACCACGGGGTCAACGGTGTTCTGCGGCATGGAACCGTGGCCGCCCCGTCCGTAGACGGTGATCTTGACGCTGTCGGCGGCCGACAGGAACGGCCCGGGATGCGTGCCCACCGTGCCGGCGACGCCCGCGAGGACGTGCTGGGCCAGGGCGACGTCGGGAGCCGGGATGCGGGTCAGCAGGCCGTCGTCGACCATGCCCTGGGCGCCGTCGCCGGTCTCCTCGGCGGGCTGGAACAAGGCGAGCAGGGTGCCGTTCCACCGGCCGGGCTGATCGGCCATGAGCTTGGCCGTGCCGAGCAGGCAGGCCACGTGGACGTCGTGGCCGCAGGCGTGGGCCACCGGCACCTCGCTGCCGTCGGCGTCGCGGGCGGTCGCGGTGCTCGCGTAATCCGCGCCGGTGTCCTCCTTGACCGGCAGGGCGTCCATGTCGGCCCGCAGCAGCACGGTGGGCCCGTCGCCGTTGGACAGCATGCCGACCACGCCGGTGCCGCCGATGCCGTCGTGGACCATGCAGCCGTACTCCCGCAGCTGCCCGGCGACGCGCCCGGCGGTGCGGTGTTCCTGGTGGGACAGCTCGGGATGCTGGTGCAGGTCCTTGTAAAAAGCCTCCTGGTCAGCCTGGAAGCCGTCGTATCCGGCCAGGATCTCATCGGCGCTGCTCATTGGCCGCCGTCCTTTGCACTGGGCGCGGGCGCCGCAACCCCGGGGCTGGTTCCCCGGGTCAACTGTAACCACCGCGTTCACTGGCCAGGGCGGCCGGGGGTGGCCCCGGTCGCCGTCCTTGCCGCGCCATCCGGGCCAGGCCGGCCCGGGCTGCGTGGGAATCAAGGTTCACACTGGCCAGCGGGCGGGCAGGAAACACGGGGCCAGGGCCGCCCCTGGCCCCTGGCAGGGGCCCGCGGGCTGCTTGTCGGCAGGGATATCGCCATTGACATCCACGCGGAGGCGATCCGTCCCGGGTAAGCAGTCCCCGGCCACCAGCCCTGCGGGAAACCCGCACTACGCCTGAGAAGGAAGACACCCATGGCAGAAGACCAGGTCACAGCCAACCTCAACGGCATGGACGATCTCGACTTCACTGGCTGGAACAACGCCGACTGGAACGGCGTGTTCGCCCGCCACCACACCGGCGACGTACTGGTGGACTGGAAGGGCCAGGCCCCGACCCACGGGATCCAGGCGCACGTCGATGCTATGAAGGCCTACGTCGACTCAGCCGGCGGCACTCCGCCGCAGATCACCTCCCACCCGATCGCGTTCGGGTCAGGGCAGTGGACCTGCGTCATCGGAGAGTTCGAAGGCGGAGGCCGCATGGTCACCGTCGCCAAGTGGGTCGACGGCGCGATCGCCGAAGAATACATCTGGTCCTAGCCGCACGGCACGGCTCCGCAGTTCCGGCCGGGCACTGAGCGGCGGGCACATGAGGATCGCGATCATCGGGGGGACCGGCAACGCCGGCCGGGCGCTTTGCGCCCAGGCGGTAAGCAGAGGGCACCAGGTCACGGCGATGGTACGCAACCGGGTCGCGATATCTACGTCGCGGACACCCCGCCCGGCCCAGCCCGGGGTCGGTCGTCGGTTTCAAGTCAAGCCAGCCCTGCCTACATCCCGGTCGCCGACACCGTCGTGCACCGGCTAGCCCCGTGGCGCAGTCGGTCCTGGTGATGACCGGCGTCGCCGTCACCCTCGCCGGACACGTCGCGCTCACCGGCGGCGCCGACCTTCGAGCCCGTGGGCACCACCGCACTGGCCACGCTCACCCTCGGCGAAACCCTGACCCTTGTCCGGCTCGCCGGCGCCGCACTGGCGCTGTCCTCCGTCGCGGTCCTGCCTACCTCCGCGCCTACCTTGTCTTGACCTGCCTGTCTCCCTTCCGTTGCCGGGACGGGCCTGCTGTCGGGCACCTGGCCGTTCAGCGGCCGGGCGCGGCGGCCGGGCGGGCCGCCCGGGGGCGCGGCGGGGGTGAGCGCTGCCGGCCCCGGGCCGGGCCGACCGCGGGGAACACAAGGACGGCCGGGCCCGGGACGGGCCGCTGGGAGCGCGGGGGCGGCGGGGTGCCGGGCAGGGGCGGGACCTGGGGTGGGGCAGGGGGCGGCGGCGCGGGCGGCTCGCCGAAGGAGGTAGCGACGAGCTCGGCGAATTCCGCGTCGACCCACTGCTGGTCCGCGTAGACGACGTCCGCGAAGGCTGCGACTGCGTCGCTGGCTGTCCGGCTCATGCCGATCACACTCCCGGGAACCTGTCGTAGCGCTTCTGGGTCAATGACCGATACACCTTCTATGTAGCACTGGATGAAGGAAACTGTCAAGCCCAGTTGCAAGTTTCTCCCGGGCTGCCGTCCCGGGCTGGAAGGCATCAGCCTCGCCGTCGGCGGACCCCGACGACGCGTAGATGGCGCAAGCAGGCCGGGAACCTGCTGATGGATCCGGGGCCACCATGCGAGTAGCCCGCCGCCATGACCGCCGAAAGGGTCAGTGAGCAATCAGGCGAGAACCCGTCGCCGCTTCGCGCCAGGCAGGACGGTCTCTGAAACGGATGATCTGCGCTCCAACTCCCCGACCGCCGCGCGCAGGGCGTACTGCCATAAGTCGTCATTCGTCACCGACGACGTGAGCGCGAACCGCCGTTCGGTGCTGTGGTGAGAATCTCGGCCACCCAGTCCGCCCGTTGGGTGCAGAACAGGTCGCTCCGGGCGCGGATGCCAGCGCCGCTTTCCCGGGCTTACATCACAGCAGGCGCTCCGGCCGCACGAAATCAGGCAAATCCGGGATGGATATTCAAGAAGTAGGCTAATTCTGTCGCCTACGACGACGGCAGTTATCGATTGCCCCTCCATCGCCGACGCTGTGCCGCTATTCTTTAGCGGGGATTTTCGGCACATGCGGGGGGAGACGCCGAATGATATCAGACGAGGAAGAAAGCGCTGCTCCGGATTCTGTGGCTTCCGGGGATCACAGTGACGAGCATGAGCGTTCGCTCGGGCAGTATGCCACAGTTGCCAGCATAGTGTCCGGGCCCTTCGGCATGCTACTCGGCGTCGGATTCATCCTGTTGCCCTCGGCGACGGCCCGGGAGAAGCTGCTCGTCACCGGGGCCGCCCTGGCGATATCGGTGGCAGGCCTGACCGGGATCGGCGCATGGCGTAGCCCGCGCAGGTTCGGCCTCACTATGATAGCGGGCGGCCTGGCCATCGTCTGCCTTGCGGACCTGTCCATCGAGGCGGGGGAAGGCGCGCGGGTTCGGGCCCAGGCCGCGGGTGGCGGTGTGCGGACTTCGTCGACTCTCCGGACAAGGCCGGCGACCGTGGCATCGGCCGCATCCCATTCCGGGGCTCCGTCTGCCTCGACGACCCCTATTCGCCGGATTCGAGTCTTGCGCGGTCCCACAGCTCCGCCTTCTTCTGTGAGTTCGGATTCACGTTCACCCACACCGCCTCATTCTCCCCCGCCGACGTCCGGCCACGGCGCAACGGTTTACCTGGACGATTTGACGACGGGGCAGGCGCCTGTTCAAGGTGAGGTCAGCCCTACCCACGGCGCCTGGCACATAAACGCGAATGAATACGCGAAAAGCCTAGGCTACAAAGCAATGTGCTCTCCGTCCACCGACTCGATCATCTATGATTTCACCAGGCCATACCAGAGTTTCAACGCCGAAGTTGGCGTTGTTCCTTATGAGGACCCCCGCGGCGACGTGAATAACGTTGCCACGTTCACAATCGAAGCGAGGACCGGGTCTGGCAGCTTCACGCAACTCAATGCCGCTTCTGCAGAGATCGGGCGGCCCGCTCCGCTATACGCGAAGATTCCTTCTGGGGCGACAGCGCTTCAGCTCATAACAAGAATCGAGGACGCCGCATGCATGAGTCATTCCGATACTGTCTGGGGGAACCCTCAGCTGGCCCAGTAGCGTACCCACCCCGTCAAAGCACATCCAGCTGACACCCTAACCCAGGCTGCCCCAGTCGCCGGGTTCTACAGGTACGCCGTCGAGGAAGAGCTACTCGACCACTCGCCGGTTCTGGGTGGGGGTGCGGGCGGGGAGCCTTACGCCTGCTGCGGCTGGCCCGGGATGCTGGAGCTGGCGGGGCTGCTGGCAGGTGCCGGGCTGTGCGGCCAGTCGGTCAGTGCCGCGGCGAGCGCCTGTGCCGCCCCGGTCTGGAATGCCGTGCGACGCCGGATCAGCGCCACGGGGATCGTGGTCGTCAGGGCGGGTGCGTCGATCGCGCGCAGGGTTCCGGTGCGGAGTTCTTCCTCCAGGCTGCTCTCGGGCAGGATCGCCAGGCCGAAGCCTGCTTCGACCATGCGTTTTTGCGCGGTCAGGCTGTCGACCGGCACGATCTCGGCGGCTCCGAGTCCGTGGGCGGCGAGTAGCTGCCGCAGCGCCAGGGTGTACAGATCGGCGGGCGCACCGGGCGCACCGGGCGCCGCTCGGAAGGCGAGCCACCGTTGCCCTTCCAGCGCGGCGGCGGGGTCCGTCCCGCCGGCCGCCAGGGGATGTTCCGGCGGGCACACCGGGACCAGCCGCTCGTGGCCGATGACGACCGACACCAGACCGGGGTCGGGGTCGGTGCCGTACCGCAGTCCCAGGGCCGCGTCGCCGCGCAGCACTAGCGCGCTGACCTCCGCGCTGAGCGCGGTGGTCAGCCGAAGGTCCAGGCCCGGGTGCTCCTGCCGGAGCCGGCGCAGCCGCGCGGGCAGGGTGCCGCTGGCCAGAGTGCCGACCAGCGCGAGGATGACCGTGCCGTGGCCGGTGCCGCGCACGGCGCTGACCGCCTCGATACCGTCCCGCATCGAGGCCAGCAGCGCCTGGGCGTGCGGCAGGAAGGCGCGGCCGGCCTCGGTGAGGGTCACGCCGCGGCTGAATCGGTCGAACAGCGGCGCGCCGAGCTCGGCCTCCAGCAGCTTGATACGCCGGCTGGCCGCGGGCTGGGACAGGTGCAAGGCGGCCGATCCCCGGGCGAAGCCGCCGCTGCGGGCGATCGCGAGAAACGCCTCGATGTGATCGAGTTCCATGACCATTCAGTATCTTGCATTGATGCACTGCAAGCTATGCATTGGACAGATAACCGAAAGCGGCCCTAGCGTTCTGGCGAGACGGAGGTAGCCCAGATGCGCGCCAGCGGCACCCGCCCTGGCCGCACCGCGGGCCGATGAACCAGGGAAGGACCCGAGATGCCCGACACGCCCGACGGCCGGCTGCAGCAGCTTGGAATCGTGCTGCCTGAGCCGCTGCCAGTCCTCGCCACGTACCGCCTCGCCAGACGGCACCGCGACATCGTCTACCTCGCTGGCCCGGAGATGACGGTCGCACTGCACCACTGACCCCGCTCCCGCAGAAACACCACCAGGTAGTAAATGGCCAGCGGCCGTACACGCAGAATCGGATGATCTGCGCAGGTTAGTAAAGCAAAACGAAGTCAGCTCGATGCCGTACCGATTCGGCGATCCGGAAGCTCTCGCCTTGAAACTCTGTCACCTTGTGGTGCCTTCCCAGGCTGCGCGTGCTCAGCCACCCGCATGGGATACCAGCCATTGGTAGATGGCGTCGAGCTCGTTGTCGCCGAGGATGTGGCCGCTTGGCAGCTGGTGACGTTCGGCTCCAGGGATATGCGCCAGGAGCCATTCCGCATGAGCTGGCGGACACAGTACGTCGGCAGGTCCGTACCAGATGCTCACAGGGACCGTGACCCGGGCCAGGTCAATGCCCCACGGGCTGGTCATCGCGATGCAGTCATCGATCCAGCCGTCCACGCCGTGCACGTTGGCCGCGATGGTCCGCTCGAGGTAGCCGGGGTCGGCGAGCCGTTCCCGCAGAGCCGCGACGTCCGAAGCGGGGAGCTCGTAGTCGTCAGACAGCGGCAGCCCGCCCTCCCGGACAGCCTCGACCGCCTCCCTGGCGAGCCGTTCCACCAGCGGGCGATACGCCTTCTCGCCCTTTGCAGCCAGGGTGAGCTCCTCCACGTTGCCCGGCGACATCCCCTCGAACCAATCCAGCCCTTCGGCTTCGAACGGCGCCGGCCCGACAACGGACGCGCAGCGCTCGACACGCTCCGAAAGCAGCGCGGCGCAGGCCAGGGCATGCGGTCCTCCGCCGGAGCCGCCCCAGACCGCGAAGCTGTCCCAGCCACATGAGTCGGCCACCAAGACCACGTCCCCGACGACATCCGCGATCAGCCGCCCCGGCCACCGCGAAGAGGTTCCGTACCCAGGACGCTCCAGGACGAGCAGGTCCACGTCATGGCGTTCGGCCACCCGCAGCATCCTCGGTCCAAGGTGCCGTGTCCCCGGCGTCCCGTAGTGCGAGAGCACACGGCGGCCGCCAGTTCGGCCGTACCGGCTGAAGGCGACCACCCGACCGCTCTGCGACCGAACCTCACCTGACTCTTCTGCTAGCGACACAAAGCCAACCTACTGCCCGCTCGCTTTGCCGATGTCGGCGCAACGCCGTGGCCGACGCCCGCACCTGCCGGAAGCCCCCGCCCCGCCGCAGAACTGGAGCGGAACCAGCAAGCCGGCTGAGTGCAAACACGCAGGTCAGCGGGATGACAAGGGGTGAGCCGACCTGGATGCGGTCCGCGCGGGCGATCGCTGGCGACCGGACTACGCGGAATTGATGGCAGCCACCGGTCGCAAGCGATCATGGTATGAGAAGGTCGTCCGCAGCGTCCGCAACGCCGTCCTCGAAGTGCCCGCCCGCCCGGACACCGACCACCTCACTTGCGGATCGGCCGACCGCGTGTACTGAGGCCGGAAATTGATCGCACCGCGCTGACGACGGTCGGAACCCCGTCGGCCAGCCTTCTTCCTCTGCCTGGAAAGGGCCGTTTTCCGGGGTGCTGAACTGCATCCGGTTGTTCATCTCCGCAGTGCAGAACCGATGAAACGTGGGGCTACTTGCCTTCCGCGATGACTCCGATGCCCTCGGTGTTGTCCGTGCGCAGGTGCCTGATGGCCTGGTATTCCGGCGACTGGTACCAGGCCTCGGCCGCGGATTTGGTGGCGAACCTCAGCACGACGGTGACCTGCCCGGCTGATCCCTCAAGGAGCTGGGAATCGCGGTCGATGACGATGTTCTCGGCGCCGTGGGCTTCCAGGGTGGGCCCGACCGCAGCGAGGTACTGCTTGTACTCGGCCTGGTTCGTGATCATGTAGTTCGCAACGAAGTACCCAGCCATGGCGCCTCCGGTCCGGACAGTCTCAGGCGAGCCGCTACCACAGGTTGACAAGTTACTACGGTGTGCGCGAGCCGGGCCATGCGGGTGGCTGAGCACATGGTCTGGGAGGTACGTGATCAGTGCCGTCCGCCAGTTTCAGGGGGCGATTCCCGCCGGGCATGTGCAGCAAGGTGAGACGAGCAGAGGCAGCGATTGGCCAGAGGATTCTTCTTACGAAAGAAGCCATGAGCTGACGCCACCCTGGAGGAACCGATGCGAGCAGGCAGCGGCCGGGCCGACCATCCGCCTGCAGCCGGCCAGCAGGCCGGGCCGGCTGGCAGTTCCCCGTTCGCTGCCGCCCGGTTGGTCGCCTGGCATGGCGATCTCGCTGCCTGGGTCGACCAGCTCGGCTGGCTCCGTACTCTGAGCGACCGGCTGACCGCCGTGCTGGGGCCAGTCCGTGAACGGCACCGGGACAACCTTGCCGTTGAGCTGCTGCATGGCGGCCGGTGGGTCGGCCACCCGCTGCACCCGGCACTTAGCGACCTGCCCATCGGGCTGTGGGCAGGCGTCATGGTGCTGGACGTGATGGACCGCGACCCGGCTCCCCGGCGCGGGATCGACGCCGCGGGCAAGCTCAGCGCGGCCGGCATCCTCGCTGCGGGCGCTACCGCCTTGACCGGCCTGGACGACTGGGCCGTCAGCAACGATCAGGACCGCCGCGTCGGGCTCTTCCACGGCCTGCTCAACACTGCGGCCCTCGGGTTGCAGGGTGCCTCCCTGGGCACCCGCTTGGCCGGGCACCGTGGCACGGCACGCGCCTTGGCTGCGGCCAGCCTCGGGGTCACGGCTGCGGCGGGTTACCTCGGCGGTCATCTCGTATTTACCAAAGGCGTGATGGTCAGCCGCGTGGCGTGGGCTACCGGACCGCGGCGGTGGACCCGCGCGCTGCAAGACGCAGACCTGCCTGACGACTCGCCGACCGCCGCCGAGGCTGAAGGGCGTCAGATCATGCTGTACCGCCACAGCGGCACCCTCTACGCCATCGACAACACCTGCAGCCATGCCGGCGGCCTGCTCAGCCGCGGCGCAGTCGCAGACCTGACTGTGACGTGCCCGCTGCACGGGTCCCGCTTCGCGCTTGCCGACGGCTGCATCAGCCGTGGCCCGGCAAGCCAGCCGCAGCCCGTGCTCCCTACCCGGATCCGTAACGGCTGGATCGAGGTACGCGGCAGCCAGCCGGAATCGCGGCGCCCGGCGAGCGGAAGGACACGGCCATGACATTCGTAGTCGTCGCGAACCTCGACGACCTAGAGGTCGGGGACACGATGCTCGTTGATGAGCTGAGCGAGCCGATCTGCCTCATCCGGCTCGCTGACGACGATGTCAGGGCGATCCACAACACCTGCACCCACCAGCAGCAGCCCCTGCACGAGGGCACCTTGCAAGACGACGACACGCTGGCCTGCGCCGCTCACGCGTCACGCTATGACCTGACCACCGGCGAAGCCGTCGGCGTGTTCGCCTGCGGCCCCATCCCGGTGTACGCCTGCAAGATCGAAGACGACGCCATCCTGGTCGACCTTGACCAGCAGCTGAACGACGCGCCCATTCCCCGTCCGCCGGCACCCGGGACGCTGGGCGGCCGGTAACGCAGGGCAGGCCAGCGACCAGGGCGGCCTGCTCATGCGGCGCGGCCCCGCGCCAGGCGGGCTACCGCGCGTCTTCCGGGGCGAGCAGGTGGCGCTCGTCGGGGACAATGCGATCCCGGTGATGCAGGGCAAGCCCTCGAGCGTAACGGCGGGCAATGTCAGGCACCGGCGAGCTGGCTCCCACCCCGAAGACCGTGCCCGGGTAGTCCAGCGGGCCCATGATGGCGCGGATGCGCTCCCAGTCCCCCGGTGCCACCAGTTCGGCCGGGTGGCCGCCGGCGAACCAGCCCATCGGCACCGCCGTGCCGGCCGGGACGACCGTGTTGACGTAGACCACCGCGTTGAACTCGACCTCCGCGCCGGTTCGATGCGAGCGCCGTCGGAGTGCAGGCGGGTCTAGCTCTTGATCAGGGCTAGGACATGCTCGAGGGCGGGAATGGCTTGTTCCCGGACGACGTACCTCGCCATCCAGGGTCCGGCCTGTTGGGAGGGACGTGCCCGCCAGTGTTACCCCATGAACTGCCGGCGCCTGAAGAGCCGCGGCGCTGCTACAGGTCGTTATGGCCGCGCCTGGAGCTTGGCCCAG
>JAICUO010000387.1 GCA_025935815.1 Streptosporangiaceae bacterium | reverse complement strand
GGCTCAAGCTGGCCACCCACATGGCCGAGAAGGGCGGCGTCTACGTCCTCGACGAGCCGACCGCGGGCCTGCACCTCGCCGACGTCGAGCAGCTGCTCGGCCTGCTGGACCGGATCGTTGACTCCGGCAAGTCGGTCATCGTCATCGAGCACCATCAGGCGGTGATGGCGCACGCCGACTGGATCATCGACCTGGGCCCGGGCGCCGGCCACGATGGCGGCCGGGTCGTCTTCGAGGGCACGCCCGGCGAGCTCACCGCCGCCCGCTCCACCCTGACCGGCGAGCACCTCGCGGCCTACGTCGGCGTGGGCGCCGGCGCCTGACCAACGCCATCGCGGCGTCCCCGGGGTCACCGCCCCCCGGGGGATGGCGCGGCCGGTCACCCGGGGCCCTTTCACCCTTCCTAGGCGATGCGGTCCGCCCGCGGGCGCGCGGACAATGGGGCCACGTTAAGGAGGTCAGGGGCCGTGAGCATTGGCGTCAGCGCGTTCCTCATCATCGCGGGCGCGATCCTGCGATTCGCCGTCACCTGGTCACCCGATCACGTGAACCTGCAGGTCATCGGCGTGATCCTCATGATCAGCGGCGCGGTGGGACTCGTCGCGTCCGTCGTGGTCATGATAATGAGGCGCCGCAACGCGCGGTCCGCGCAGGTGTATGAGGAGCGGCGCTACATCCAGCCGCCGCCGTGAGCGGCCCGTTAGGCGTCACCGAGCACTGCGCGTCCAGCCCCGGCCACGAGATAGTGGCGCTCTTCGTTCCTCTTCCTTCCCTCTTCCCTACTTCGCGAGCGCGCCCGCGCCTAGATTGATCGTAGCACGATCTATTCTGGGCGGGAGGCCCGCGCGGCCCCGTCAACGCACGGGTTCTCCGGCCAGTTCGGCATAAGCTATGTCGGATCGCGATTTGTTAGGAGGATGGTCCAATTCAGCCCACTCGTGAGGAATTCGAGAACATCCTGCGGTTCCGCGTGACGCTGCGCCGCTTCCTGCGCTGGAGCGAGGACCAGGCGGCCGAGGCCCGGCTTACGCCCGCCCAGCATCAGCTGCTGGTGGCGATCAAGGGGCACCCCGGCCCGAAGGCTCCCGCCATGCGGGAGATCGCCGAGTACCTGCTGCTGCAAAGCCACAGCGTCGTCGGCCTGGTCGACCGCGCGGAGGCGGCCGGCGTCGTCCGTCGCCAGCAAGATGACAAGGACGCCCGCGTGGTGCGCGTCTGCCTCACCGAGAAGGGCGACGAGCTGGTGGAGAACCTGACCCACGCTCACCTCGCCGAGCTCCGCAACCTCGCCGAGTCGCTGAACAAGCTGCTGCAGGTCACCCGGCCCGAGCATCAGGACCCCGGCAAGTAAGTACTGACGTTGCCCTGGGGCGCGGCCGCGAAGGATCGGAATCGGAAGCGGTCGCGAAGCGATACCGCGCTTTCACCGGAAGCGCGGTTCATGGTCGGATCGGGCCATGAAAGACTCCCGCGACAAGATCGACGGCTGGGAGATGGCCGAGCTCGCCGAGGTCTACGACACCCTGGCCGCCCTCATCGGGCGGGCGCTGGAGCTCGACATGGACCACGCGGGCCGGGCGCTGGCGGTGCTGTGCGACGACGATGAGGGGCTCCGGCTGTCGAGGGGGCAGCCGGAGCCGACCGCCACGCACATGCGGTTGCTGCACAGCCGGGTGCTGTGGATCACGGTTACCTACGAATCCCGGCCGGACGGGGGCGGCCAGCGCGTCGCCGAGGTCACCTACCAGGGGGCGGCCGGGGACCTGTGCTCGGCCAGGTCCACGCTCGCCTTTGGCTATGACGACCTTCCCGGCCTGGCCCGCCAGCGAATGCTGGCCAGCGGGCGGCGCGCCGTCTGCTACCAGCTCTACCCGGTACCCGATCCGCGCTCGCCTGACGAAGGGGGCTGACATGCTGACGGCGATACTCACGGCCCTGGTGGGCGCCGCCCTCGGCGCGGTGGTGGTCTACTTCTGGCCGCAGATCATGAGCTGGGCCAGGGAGCACGTGCTGCCCGGGGTCGACCGGAACTTCCCGGAGCTGGCCGAGTCGGTCCGGCTGGCATTCCAGGACCTCGACCCGGCCGCGGTCGCCTTGCGGCGCGCGGTTCGCGCCGCGTGGCGCAGGCTGCGCGAGGTGCTGGTTAGCCAGACGGCCGAGTTCGTGGTGCTGCTCAACGGCGAGTGGGCGGTCCGGATCACCTCCTGCCTTCGCGCCCTGGCGGAAGGCGGCGATCCGTTGGTGACGGTGGTCACCGAGCAGGGGTTGCGCTGGGAGGAGCTGCCGGCCGACGTCCGGGCCGCGGCGATGTCCAACGGCATCAACGGCGCGACGATCGACATCGTGAAAGCCCGGGACCAGCTGCTGTCGCAGACCGTGTGATGAGGGGCTGGAAGGAGATTCCGGCCCGGCAACCGTTGCCGCGGCCGCCAGCGACGGAGCAGGCCGCGGCCGGGGACGGGCCGGCCAGCGCGCGGCCGGCGTTCACCCCGCGCGAGCCGTTGCGGACGATGAGCGACCTGGTAGTCCCCCGTTCGGTGCGGGACCGGATCGACCTTGCCCTCAGCCAGGTCGACAACCACGAGATCCTGTACCAGCACTGGAACCTGAAGAAGATCGACCCCTACCGGGCCGGCACCGCCCTCAACTTCTACGGGCCATCGGGCACCGGGAAGTCCCTCGCCGCCGAGGCGGTCGCCAGCCACCGGGGTCAGCCGTTCATCGAGGTCAGCTACGCCGAGATTGAATCCAGGTACGTGGGCGACACCCCGAAGAACATCGAGGCCTGCTTCCGGCAGGCGGCGGCGCATAACGCCGTGCTGGTATTCAACGAGGCCGACTCGATCCTCGGCAGCAGGCTTAGCAACGTCACGCAAAGCGCTGACCACAGCGTTAACGTCTCCCGCGCGGTCATGCTGTCGCAGCTGGACGCGTTCGGTGGCCTCGTCGTCTTCACGACCAACTTCCCGCGCAACTACGACGCGGCGTTCGTCCGCCGGATCCTGGTGCACGTCCAGTTCGACCTGCCGGACGAGGCGACGCGCCACGCCTTGTGGCAGGCGCTCATCCCCGCCGAGCTGCCCCGCGCCGAGCCCCTGGACCTGGCCCTGCTGGCCGCGTCCGCGGCGGGCCTCAGCGGCGGCGACATGGTCAACGTGGTGAAGGCCGCCGCGTCGCTCGCGGTCACCCGGCCCGGCCCGGCCCGGGTGCTGCGGGCCGGCGACCTGCTAGCGGAGATCGCGGCCGTCAGGCAGGCGAAGGCCGAAGTCGGCGGTTATCGCGGCTCCCGCCCGTCGTGATCCAGCGCCTCCACGAAGCGCTCGACATCGGAGATCCGGATCCGCTCCATGTCCGCGGGCCGCAAGACGATGCGCAGCTCGGGGGCGCACCGCGAGTCCCGGCAGCTTTGCAGGTAGGTGTCGATGATCAAGATCATCAGCTGCTCCCGGCTGAGCTCGGTGACCCGCGCCAGCCCGGATCCCACCAGCGGTATCGCCACCGGCTTCAGCAGCCCGTGCTGGCGAACCGAGCGCCACACCTGCTCAAGGGCGAACCGCAGCTCCCCGGCACTGGATCGGGTCACCAGGTCGAGATCCTGCTGGCAGTGCACGAACGCGAACACCTTGCGCCCGTTCAGCGGCAGCGGGGCGACAGTGCCGACCGGGTACCGGCGCCGCTTGCCCCGGGGCTTGGCGCGCGGGCTCTCAACCGCGACCGGCTCCACCCCGCGCAGCCCTCTGGCCAGCTCGGCGTCGAGCCGCCTGCGGTCACCCTGGTACACGCGCACGAGCAGTTGCCCCTGAACGCTGTCCCGGCTGACCACCGCGTCGTCATCGACGGCGGTGTCGAACGTGTCCCCGAATCCGACGACGAGGTTGGCGTCATCGGAGTCGAACAGGTCGCCTTGCCGCACGACCAGCTCGACCCGCAGGCCGGTGAACTCACGCCGCAGCACGTCGCCCGCGTGCCGTGCCCGGATCCGCTCGCGCAGCCCCGCAAGCGCCTGGGTCACCGCGTCATCGTCGGGAAAGTCCGCGGCGAGGCCCTCCGCGTAGGCAAGCGCGGAGTCGGGCCTGCCCAGCGCGGCCAGGTTCTTGGCCAGTTCCGTGCGCGCGGTCTTGTGCAGCGCGCCCAGCCGCACGACGAGGCGCGCTGCGAAATCCTGCCCGGCCGCGTCCGCCAGCGGAACCCCGCGCCAGAGCTCCAGGGCACGGGTGAGCAGCGCCACTGCCGTCGCGGGCGGCGAATGGGTTGCCCGGTTCACCAGGTCCACGAATTCCAGGTAGTCGAGTTGCTCTTGGTCCATCACGAGCCGGTAGGCGGACTGGGTGTACTTCGTCGCCACCACGCGCTCAGTGCGCAGGAACCGCGCGGTGCTCGTCGGCTGCTCCGGCTCCATCTTGCGCCGGAGCTCCAGGACCCGCTTTTGAACCTCGTTGCGCTCACCGCGTCCCACCTGGCCCTGGCCCGGGCTCGGCCACAGGTCCAGGAAGAGCTGGCTAGCCGTGACGGCTTCCCCCTCCGCGGCGACCAGCCGCAGCAGCAACCGCACTGTGCCAGGGGTCAGGTGGACCGGCTCGCTGTCCACCATCACAGTGGTAGCGCCAAGTACCCCCACGTGAACACGCCCCACGGAAGTCTCCCGGCAATAGTCCCGTTCTGCATGAGAAGCACGCCCCCCTCCCTGGGGACGGCCTCCGATAGCATCGTAATTCACGCCGAAAGCGACAAGTGGTTATGTTCACGGGTCTCATCGATCGAGTGAGCCTGTGCCCGGCCAAACTGAGCGGCACCGCATGCGCGCGCCGTCGGCTCATATCGAGGTGAGCGGGCCGACCGGGAGTTACGGACTGGAGGGCACTGAGTCATGCCAGCAGATGCCGCATCCACCACCGTGGCCAGACGGCGGCGCCTGGTCCAGCGCCGCAAGGCGCTGGGGCTCACTCAGGAGGCGCTGGCCGAGCTGATGGCGGTCGGGCGTTCCACGGTGGTGCGGTGGGAACGCGGCGAGAGCGAGCCACTGCCGTGGATCCGGCCCAAGCTGGCCTGGGCGCTGAAAGTCTCCGCTGACCTGCTGGAGAGCCTGCTGGCCGCCGATGATCAGCGAGGTGACACCACGGCGCCCCGCCAGCTGCCGGCGGCGGTTGCCGATTTCACCGGTCGCGCCGTTGAGCTGCAAAGGCTCACCCAGGTTCTCGAGGCGGCCAAGGCTAGCAGGCCGGGGACGGTGCTGATCAGCGTCATCGGCGGGATGGCCGGCGTGGGCAAGACCGCGCTGGCCCTGCACTGGGCGCACCGAGTGGCGGGCCGGTTCCCTGACGGGCAGCTGTATGTGAACCTGCGCGGCTTTGACCCTTCTGGCACTTCGGTAACCGCGCCTGAGGCGATCCGTGGTTTCCTGAACGCCCTGGAGGTGGCGCCGGAACGCGTCCCCGCCAGCCCTGAGGCACAGGCGGGCCTCTACCGCAGCCTGCTGGCGGACCGGCGGATGCTGATCGTGTTGGACAACGCCCGCGACGAGCAGCAGGTCCGGCCGCTGCTGCCCGCTTCCGCCGGGGCCCTGGTCCTGGTTACCAGCCGCAGCCAGCTGACCGGCCTGGCCGCGACCGACGGCGCCCGGCTGTTGTCCCTCGATGTGCTCGCCCATGGTGAGGCAACGCAGTTGCTGGCCGCACGGATCGGTCCCGGCCGCGTCGCCGCGGAACCCGGCGCGGCCGGCGAGATCGCCGCCTTGAGCGCGTGCTTGCCGCTGGCAGTGGCTATCGCGGCCGCCCGCGCCGCCACCCGGCCCGGCCTTCCCTTGGCCGCGCTGGCTAGCGAGCTGCGGAACGCTTCCGGCCGATTGGATGCCCTGGATGCCGGCGATCCCGCGGCCAGCGTCCGCGCGGTGTTCTCCTGGTCGGTCCGCCACCTCAGCCCGGACGCGGCGCGGATGTTCCGGTTGCTGGGGGTCCATCCCGGCCCCGACATCAGCGGTCCGGCCGCGGCAAGCCTGGCCGGTTGCGATCCGGCACGGGCCCGCCGGCGCCTCGGCGAGCTAGCCCGCGCTCACCTGATCAGCGAGCGCGCTGGCGGCCGGTACGCCTTTCACGACTTGCTGCGCTCCTACGCCGCCGAGCAAGCCCATGACACCGACGGCGAACCGGAGCGCGATGCCGCCACCGGCCGGGTGCTCGATCACTACCTGCACACCGCCGCCCATGCCGCCCATCTGCTGAACCCATCACATGAGCCGGTCGCCCTCGCCCCGCCCGGCCCCGGCGCCGCACCCGAGCAGCCCGCCGATCACCAGCAGGCACTGGCCTGGTTCGAGGATGAGCACCGGGTCCTGCTGGCCGCCATCGCCCGCAGCGCCCAGTCCGGGTTCGATGTCCACGCCTGGCAGCTCGCCTGGGCCCTGGCGCCTTTCCTGCAGGCTCGCGGGCACTGGCAGGAATGGGCCGCCACCCAGCGCACAGCGCTGGGCGCGGCGACACGCCTGGGCGAGGCGGCCGCGCAGGCCGTGTGCAGCCGCCTCCTGGCCGCCGCATACTCTGACCTGGGCGATTACGACGAGAGCGCCAGCCTCTTCACCACGAGCCTCACGCTGTACCGGCGGCTCGGCAACCGCCTCGGCGAAGCCAAGGTCCAGCACAACCTGGCCGCCCTGGCCGAAGGTCAGGGCCGCTACGACGACGTGCTCAAGCACGCCGAGGAGGCGCTGCGCCTGTACCGGGCCATCGGCGACAAGGCGTCCGAGGCCGGAGCGCTCAACAACGTCGGCTGGACTTACGGCCTCCTCGGTGACTACGAACAGGCCCGCACGCTCTGCCGCCAGGCACTGGACCTGTGCCGGGAAGTCGGCCACCACTGGCTAGAGGGATACGTGTGGGACAGCCTGGGGTACGCGGAGCACCATCTGGGCAACCTCGGCGAAGCCGCCGCCTGCTACCAGCGTGCGCTGAGCCTGCATCGCGAAGCCGGTGACCGCTTCACCGAAGCGGAAGCCCTCGCCCACCTCGGCGAGACCCGCCAGGCGGCCGGCGAGCTCGCGCAAGCCCGGGAGGCCTGGCAGCAGGCGCTGGCCATCTTCGACGACCTGCGCAATCGCGACGCCGCCGACAAGGTCCGGGTCCTGCTCGCGAGCCCAGGCGATCACTTAGCCGAGGCCGATTCCCCTCCAAATCGGCCTCGGCCAGTCGCGGTCGGCACGGCTCCGGCGCGGTGAGCCGGAAAGCCGCGCGGACCTTGGCAGTGTGCATCTAAGCGGGTTTACCCGGGAATAACCAGACCACGAATGTCCCATTGATGTCGCACTCCCCCGGCTGACCTGCACAGAAGGCCGCGAGGGCGGGGTACCCGCCTACTGCTACAACAGCGCGCGGCGATCTGTTGCTGGCGATGCTACGGGGGCGTCCGGGGCGACGGTGACGTCGCGGGCCGGCCGCTCGCGTCATGATCATCGCGAGTGCCGTGAGTTATGCCGCGATACGCGGCATAACTAACGGCACTCGCGGCGGGCCGG
>JAICUO010000131.1 GCA_025935815.1 Streptosporangiaceae bacterium | reverse complement strand
TCCACAAACGGATGGCGAATTCCCGGAGACGTCCCGCTGACCTGCGGCGCGCAATTTCATGGGTGAACGGTGCCTGCTGATCAGCGCGGCATCGTACAGTCAGCGATGCAATCCTCGCCAGTCCCGCTAGGCTTCCAGTATGACGAATGACGCAGGCCGGACCCCCGCCCAAGCCGGCGCCGGCGCGGGCCAGCGGCCCGCGCGAGCGCCTGCGGTGGCCGCCGCCGCCGGCCGGCCAGCGGGGCGGGCCCCGCGCAAGCCCCAGGGACGGCCGTCCCTGGGCGGCGGAACGCCGGCTCAGGACCGTGAGCTGAGGGCGCAGGGCCGGGAGACGGTCCGCAAGCTGCTCGAGGCCGGCATGATCGAGTTCGAGGAACGGGGCTTCGGCGGGGTCCGCGTCGATGACGTGGTCAAGCGGGCCGGCATCTCGCACGGGACGTTCTACCTGTACTTCGCGAACAAGGAAGACCTGTTCAAGGCGCTGCTTCGGGACGCGCTGCACGACATGGAGATCGTGGCCGGCGATTTCCCCGTCGTCACCAGCGATGAGACCGGGCGGAACGTGCTGCGCCAGTGGGTGCGGAAGTTCTTCTCGGCCTATGGCTCCCACGCCACCGTGATCCGGATCCTCAGCTCCGCCGACCTCGTCCCCGATGAGGTCTACAGCGACGGGCTGCAGCTGTTCTTCTCCATCGCCGAGGCGATGACCACGGGCATGACGGCCGCCGCCGAGGCGGCCGGCCGGCACCAGGAGCACGCCGAGCTCACCGCGGTCGCCTGCCTGATGATGCTGGAGCGGGTGAACTACCTGATCAGCACGGAGGTGCAACTCCCGGTGGAGGAGATGGCCGACCGCATCGCCGACATCATGTTCGCCGCCTTCGGGCTCACCATCGCCTGACCTGCCCTGCCCCAAGGAGGCTCGGGTCTGCCGCCGGCGGATTGCCCGGGCGACTCGGCGGTAAGAGTATTAACGTGCGTTTTCTTCACGGCGTGCAGCCGTCTACTGACCTGACCTACAGCGACGTCTTCATGGTGCCCGGCCGGTCCTCGGTCGGTTCCCGCCTTGAAGTCGACCTCGCGACGCGAGACGGAAGCGGCGCCACGATCCCGCTCGTCGCCGCCAACATGACCGCCGTCTCCGGCCGCCGGATGGCGGAGACCATCGCTCGCCGCGGCGGGCTGGCGATCTTGCCGCAAGACATCCCCGCGGACGTGGTCGCCGAGGTCATCACCTGGGTCAAGACCCGCGACCTGGTCGCCGACACGGCGCTCACGCTGGCGCCCACCTCGACCGTCGGCGACGCGCTCGCGCTGCTGCCCAAGCGGGCGCACGGCGCGGTCATCGTCGTTGACGACGGCAAGGCGCCCGTCGGCGTGGTCACCGAGGCCGACTGCGCCGGCGTGGACCGGTTCGCGCAGCTGCACACGGTCATGTCGGCCGACCCGGTCACGCTGCCTGCCGGGACGCCCCCCGCGCGGGCGTTCGACCTGCTGCACGAGGGGCGGCACCGGCTCGCGCCGGTCGTGTCGCCGGCGGGCGAGTGCACCGGGATCTTGACCAGGACCGGGGCGCTGCGGGCCACCTTGTACTCCCCCGCCGTCGACGCCGAGGGGCGGCTGCGGGTCGGGGCGGCGGTCGGGGTCAACGGCGACGTCGCCAAGAAGGCCAAGCTGCTGCTCGACGCGGGCGTCGACATCCTGGTCGTGGACACCGCCCACGGGCACCAGGACAAGATGCTGGCGGCGCTGCGCGCGGTGCGCTCGCTGTCGCCCGCCGTCCCCGTGGTGGCTGGCAACGTGGTCACCGCGGCCGGGGCCGCCGACCTGGTGGCGGCGGGCGCGGACGTCGTCAAGGTCGGCGTCGGGCCGGGCGCGATGTGCACGACCCGGATGATGACCGGCGTCGGCCGACCGCAGTTCTCGGCCGTCATGGAGTGCGCCGCCGAGGCGGCCCGGCTGGGGGCGCACGTCTGGGCCGACGGCGGGGTCCGGCATCCCCGCGACGTCGCCCTGGGGCTGGCGGCGGGGGCTTCGGCGGTGATGATCGGCTCGTGGTTCGCGGGCACGTACGAGTCGCCCGGCGACGCCTTCCGCGCCCCGGACGGGCGGCTGTACAAGGAGAGCTTCGGGATGGCCTCGGCGCGCGCGGTGCGGCTGCGCTCGGCCGGGGATTCCGCCTATGAGCGTGCCCGCAAGGAGCTGTTCGAGGAGGGCATCTCCTCGGCCCGGATGTACCTGGACCCAGTGCGCCCGGGCGTGGAGGACCTGCTCGACATGATCGTGGCCGGCGTTCGCAGCTCGTGCACCTACGCCGGCGCGCGGGACCTGGCCTCGTTCACCGCCAACGCGGTCGTCGGGATCCAGAGCGCCTCCGGCTACACCGAGGGAATGCCCGTCCCGACCAGCTGGTAACGATGTAATTACCTCTCCCCCGTATTGCGCGGAATCCGCATTATAGGTTGCGCTGAAATAGTTTGCTACCGCCATTCCGTTAGGGATTCCCTAAGTAGCGTTCCCCGGCTCGCCTACCAGCCTGACCTATTGCTAGGTTCAGAGCACACGGCACTAGGAAAGGGCCGCGCCAGGCAAGGCTAACGGCAACGAGGGGGGACATGTTCAGTTTTACGCGAAATCGCCTGCGGCTAGGCGTGGCGGCGGGGGCCGTTGTGCTCGCGTGCGCCGCCAGCCTGACATTCGCGGCGGCTTCTGCACACGGCACCGGGGGCCAGGCGGTCGCGAATAGCGAGGTGGTCGAAGACCTGGCCCTCCGCCAGGCCAATGACCTGCCAATCACGGCACTTCAGTTTTCCCGCGGAAGCTGTCGTGGCATTCCTGAGGGAGACGACGGCTGGCACTTCGTTTTCCCCGACGGCGTCTTCGTCTCGCTGACCGCCCATTTCCTGGTAGATGGGGAAGTCATTACTAAGGGACCCGCGGTTCTTGACGGCAAGCACGCATATGTGGCATCCCCCGCCGGGGCGAAACTGGTGAGGGCTACGGCACTGGGGATCTTCAACAGCCCTGGGAGCCCGGGGAACGAGGAGACCTTCAACCTCTCGCACACCTGCCCGGTGGCGTCTCCCGTGGAGCCCACCGAGGAGCCCACCGAGTGCTGTCCGTGTACGGAAGAGCCCAGCATCAACGTCACCACGGAGCCCGGGACCGAGGAGCCCACCATCCCCGCGCCCACCACCACACCGCCAACTGGGACTGAGGAGCCCACGATGCCCGTCACGACGCCAGCCTCGCCCGGGCAGCCGGCACCGACTGCCGCGCCGGCCCCGTCGCCGGTCAGCACCTGTTTTTCGGTAACTGGCTGACGATGCACGCGCGGCACGCGAATGCCTGGGCGCGCGCGATTGCCTGGGTAGCGGTGTCGCTGGGCATGGCCGGGGGTGGCCCCGTACGGCCACCGCCGGCCATGCCCTGGCCGCAGGCCGGGCTCCCGCTCGCGCGGCCGGCCGTCTTGCCGGACGCCACGACGTTCACTCGCCTGACTGGCTTGCCGGCTGACTCCCGCCCGTTCGCGGTAACCGGCGGGCAGGTCGTCCATCCGCTGTCGCAGGAGCCTGTCTACGCCGTGCCCGGAGGGCTGCCCGTCGCGGTGCTGCCCGTCGCCGAGCTCGGCGAGCCCACGTGGGTCCCGGTCATCCAGGCCCGGCCGGGATGGGCGCGGGTGCTGTTGCCCAGCCGGCCGAACCACGTGACGGGATGGCTCCCGCTCAGCGGGGCCGACGCGAGCCAGTTCGTGGTCCGGAGCACCCCGTACCTGATCCGGGTCGACCTCGGCACGGAACAGCTCACGGTCACCGAGAACGGCCACTCAATGGGGTCATGGACGGTCGCCGTCGGCGCGGCGCGGACGCCGACCCCGGTCGGCCGGACCTTCCTGCTGGCCTCCATTGAACCGCTGCGCCCGACGTTCAGCCCCGTCATCCTGCCGCTGGGCACGCATTCGAACACCCTGGACTCCTACGCCGGCGGTCCCGGCACGGTGGGGCTGCACGGCTGGCCGGACCCGTCGGTGTTCGGCCACCCGGTAAGCCATGGCTGCGTGCGGGTGCCCGCGCAAGCCCTCCGCGTGCTGTCACGGATTCCGCTCGGCACCATCGTCTTGATCACGGGATGACCTGGCCACCAGCCGGGTCCACGCCATCCGAGGCGGGCCGGCCAGGCCTGCTAGGGTTGCGAGGATGACGGTGTCAGTCTGGGATCCGGCTCCGCTGCCCGCCTGGTCGCCGGTACGGCGGCGGCTCCGGGAGGATCCCGAGGTCTTGGCGTTGCTCAGCGACGCGCTGCGGGCGCACCCGCGGACCGCCGGGCACCTGGAAGGCCTTGTCGAGTTCAAGCCGGCCCGCCTGTCGTATTCCACCTGGTTCGCGGGGACCTGGCAGCCGGACGGCGTCGAGGTGCTGGTCAAGCTCAACGTCACGGCGGTTGAGCGATTCTGGATGACGACCGTGTCCGCGGGCACCACCGGCGTCGTGGCGCCGGTGCTCGCCGCCGACCGCGCGCTGGGCGACGTTGACGTGCCCTGGCTGGCGATGGAGCGCCTGCCCTACCGGTGGGAACCCTCTTGGGGCAAGGACGGGCACACGGCGCTGCTAGTGGCCGCCGCGCGCTTCCAGGAGTTCGCCTCCGGAGTCCAGGGCGGCCCGGTGAACGAGGACAGCGTCCGCACGATCTGGCGGATGGCCGTCGGCGGGCGCGACCTTTGCCCCGACGCCGAGGCGCTGATCCGGAACCTGCCCCGGGACTGGGCGTACGTGGCCAGGATGGCACCACCCGAGGTGCTGTTCGGGGACCTGCACTTCGGGAACGCCGCCTTCCGCACCCCGCCACCCGACCCGCAGGCGGTGCTGTTCGACCCCATTCCCCGCCGCCAGCCGTGGCCGTACGAGCCAGCCTACCTGGAGGTCATGTCCGGGGGGTCGGCCCTCGTGCGCGAGATGGCCGCGATCCGCCGCAAGCAGGGGCGGCCAACCTGCGATCCCGATGACGTGGACCGGGTCGCGGCGCTGTACTGCGGCTGGATGGCGCTGACGGCCTGGGGGATACAGCCCGGCCGGCGCGATGACCGGGCCCGGCGGGAACGGCTGACCACGTACGTGCGGAACGCCGCGCGCCTCAAGTTCAGGCGTTAGGCAACTCAGGCGGACTTCTCGGCGGCCGCGCCGTGACTGGCCACGGCCTCGGACACCCAGGCCGCGATGCGGTCCGACATGGCGTCGTCCATCGCGCGCTCGGCGTGGCCGAAGCCGGGCAGCAGCCACAGTTCCTTCGGCTCGCGGGCGCCCGCGTAGAGCTCGCGGCCGTGCTCTTGCGGGAAGTACAGGTCCTTGTCGCCGTGCACGATCAGCACCGGCACCGGGGAGATCTTGGCCGCCGCCTCGGCCGGCGGGATGGGAAGCTGGTCCCACCCGCGACTGGCGATGCGCGTGCTGAGGAACTGCCGGGCGAACAGGCGGCCCAGGCGCCACTCCGCCGCCCGGTGCACCCGGCGCATCGGCAAGGTCCCCCGGTAGTACCAGTGGCCCGGGCCGCTGACGGAGACGACGGCGTCGGTGCCGCCGAGCAGCCCCGCCTGCCTGAGCACGACCGAGCCGCCCATCGAGAACCCGACTGTCGCGATCCGCTCGTAGCCGAGCCCCCGGGCGTACTGGACGGCCACGTCGAGATCGTAAATCTCCTTGTCCCCCAGCGTCGACAGGCCGCCAGAGCGCCCGTGGCCGCGGAAGTCAAAGCTCACCACGCCGGCCCTGGCGTTGAACCGCTTGGCGATCCGCCACACCATCGGCTTTTGCCACGACTGGGTGAACCCGTGCGCCATGACGATGGCCAGCCCGGGCTGTCCGGGCATGTGGACGGTGTCGATGGGGACGCCGTCCTGCGTGACCAGTGTGGCAGTCGTGACGACAGGTCTCACCATGCTCCATTCGCTCCAGGCTCACCATCCAGCATAGTTCGGCCCGGCGGATTGGAGGCCCGGCTCGGCCCCGGGCGAGCGGTTTGCGCTCGCCCGGGGCCGAGGGGTGAAAGCGGGGACACCCTCCCCCGTCACTCCTCGGTTGTCGACACCTTTTCGGCGCGATGGGGCTGCTGGGTCGACGGGGAGGCCTCGGCCTCGGCGGTGGCCGACAGGAACGCCGCCTCCGGGAACGCCTCCTCGCCGTGGATCGCGACGTCGCCGACTTCCAGCGTCACGTCGTCCATGCGGAGCTTGATCCGCAGGACGTACTTGATGAAGTAGAGGATGACGGCGGTGACGACCGCGTCCCAGATGATGATCGTCAAGGCGGCGCCCGCCTGGATGGCCAACTGCTTCGGGTGGCCGTAGAACAGGCCCGTAGCCGTGAAGAACGGCGTCTTGCCGTCCTTCGCGAAGTAGACGACCACGTTCGGATCGGCCAGCAGGCCAACTAGCAGGCCGCCGAACAGGCCGGCGATGCCGTGGGTGTACACCACGCCGAGCGCGTCGTCGACCCTCTTGAACGGCCAGACGTACTTCGGCAGGGTGTACCAGGCGACCCAGACGATCGCCGAGCAGACCAGGCCGATAACGATTGCCCCCATGCCGTTGACGTAGCCGGCGGCCGGGGTGATGCCGACCAGACCGCAGATCATGCCGTTGAGGGCGCCGAGGAAGGTCGGCTTCTTCTCCCTGGAGAACCACCAGTCAAACAAGATCCAGGTCATCATGGCGACGGCCGTCGCCAGGTTGGTGTTGAGCACCGCGGCGGCGGCATCGGAGCCGGCCACGTACGGGTCACCGCCGTTGAATCCGTTCCAGCCCAGCCACAAGATGCCGGCGCCGACCGCCACCATCATGAGGTTGCTCGGGATCGCCTTCTCGCGGTCCTTCCTCAGCCGCGGGCCGACGATCGCGGCGGCGACGAAGCCGGAGGTGCCGGCGGCCAGGTGGATGACGTAACCACCGGAGAAGTCCAGGGCGCCCTGGTGGGCCCACCAGCCGCCGCCCCACAGCAGGAACGCGTTGACGCAGTAGGCGAAGGTGATCCACAGCGGGACGAAGATCAGCCACACCTTGAAGCTGATCCGGCCGAGAACGCTGCCGATGAACAGGATCGGCGTGATCGCCGCGAAGACGAACTGGAAGTACTCGACCGCCGCGCCCGGCAGGTTGAACCCGTTGGTGCCCGTCGTGGACAGCACCGGCATGCCTGGCGCGACAAGGGGGATGTTCCCCTGTCCGGTCTCCGCACTGGCGCCCAGGATGGTGCGCGGGTCGCCGATGAAGGTGTTGATCAGCGGGGTACCGAAGCCGAGCTTGAAGCCGTACAGGACCCACACGATCAACACCAGGCAGAAGGTGGAGAACACCATCATCATGGTGTTCATGATCCATTTCTTCTGCACCAGGCCGCCGTAAAGCACGGCCAGAGCGGGAATGGACATCAGCCCGACCAGCGTGCCCGCTGTGAGCTGCCAGGCTGTGTCACCACTCCCGGCCATCCAGTATGGATACATCTAGAACACTCCTCCAGGGACTTTGCCTGTGAAGGGGCATGTCGGGGACCAGGGCCGCCCCCCCCGGGCTTGCTGGCGCGCCCGGCCGCTCCGCCTGCGTGCATGCAACGGTTTATGTTTCCCATGGGGGGGTTTCAGAGGCATTTCCCGTTTGTTACGCCGCCGGTAACGTGCCTGGCCGCGAGCGCGGGAATGTTTCGCGCGTGTATCGGGGCGGCCGGAAATCAGGTAGCGCCCACTGGTAATTGCCCGTTACGCCCTAGTGCGCCGACGGAATCTCGTTACCCTCAGGTTGCCAGTGCGTGACGAGCGGCCACCCGGATGCGGCGCTCCAGGCCGGTGAGCTCGCGAGGCAACTCGCGCGGGCGGCGGCGGGGCATCGGTCAAGCGCGAGGTCAAACTAGTGCATGGACCGGGAGGTGCGGGGAAGCGGTGACCGGGTAGGTACCACCTCACGGGTGGTGCTGGTTAGGGGACCAGCGATGTATTTGGCAGCGAAGGTAACAGCGACGCCAGTGGAAACCTGGGCGATCGTCGTCGTGGCGGTCGTCTGCCTGGCCTTCTGGCTGGTCATGGTGGTGGGCATCGCCCCGCGGCCGGACGCCAAGAAGCGCCAGCGTCAGCAGCAGGCCCTGCCGGGGCCGCCCGCCGGCGCGACCCCGGTGCCCGTCTCCGGCGGTATGCACGTCGCCGCGGGCGGGCGCAGCGTCGCCCCGTCCCGGGACGCGCCCGCGATGGAGATGCCGACCCTGGTCGAAGCGCCCGGCAGCGAGGCCCCGGACGCCGAGGCGGAGGGCGCCAAGGAGACCCGGGACGATCTTCCGACGGTCCCCGGGCAACGCCGGCCAGCCCGGCCCGCCGGCGAGCCGGCTGGCTCGTCGCCGCTGGACCTGGGACCGCGGATGCCCGCGCAGCGGGATTCCGCGACCGACCAGGCCGCGCCCGGCAGGCGACCCGACCGCTAGGCGGGCGCGGGGAGGTTCACCAGGCCCGCCAGGGCCGCGCGGTGCGCACCCGGGGTGTCGAATGTCACCGACGACGCCTTGGCCCGCTTCAGGTACAGGTGCGCCGGGTGCTCCCAGGTGAAGCCGATGCCGCCGTGCAACTGGACGCACTCTTGCGCGGCGGTAACGGCCGCGTCCGAGCACGCGGACTTGGCCAGGGCGACCGCGACCGCGATGTCCGGGTCACCGGAGGCGAGGCAGGCCGCCGCGTACCGCGACGCGGCCCGCGCCTGGGTGATCGTCGCCCACAGGTCGGCCAGCCGGTGCTTGACGGCCTGGAACGAGCCGACCTGGCGGGCGAACTGGTGGCGCTCCTTGCCATAGGCCACGGTCATGTCCAGGCAGCGCTGCGCGAGGCCCAGTTGCTCGGCCGCGAGGACGACCGCGCCGGTGACCAGTCCCGCCTCGAGCGCCGCGGCGGCACTGGCGCCGACGGCGATCTGACGGGCCGGCCCGCCGTCCAGGGAGACGTCGCACAGCTGCCGGGTCATGTCCAGCGACGTCACCGGCACCCGGTGCACGCCGGGGCCGGTGGCCTCGACAAGGTACAGGCCGTTCGGCACGCCCTCGGCGGGAACCAGCAGGACGTCGGCGGGCAGCGCGTCGGGCACCGAGTCGATCCGCCCGCGCAGCCGGACGATGCCCGCCGCGGCGTCGCCGGGCTGAGGTCCCGACAACTGCACCGCGGCCGGGAACTTGTCCGCGGGCATCGCCGAGGCGGTGACGGCGACGGCGGCGGTCACGGTGCCGTCGGCGAGCCGGCGGAGCAGGTCCGCGGCGATCCCCGCGGCCTGCTGGCCCGCGCTGTGCCCACCGCCTGGCCGGGTGGCGGACTTCGCGGCCGCCAGCGCCGTCGCCGTCGCGACCGCCGCGCTGCCCAGGTACGGGACGGGCGCGAGGTGGGCGCCGAGCCGTTCGGCGGCCGAGGCCAGCTCCCGGCCGGACGCGCCCGCGCCGCCGAGCTCCTCCGGGATCAGCAGGCCCGCCAGGCCGATCTCGGTCGCCAGCGCCTTCCACAGCGCCACGTCGTAGGCTTCGGGCTGCTCGGTGCGGGCCAGCACCGCCGCGGGGCCGCAGCGCTGCGAGAGCAGGTCATCGAGCGCGCCCGCGAGGGCCAGCTCGGTATCGGAGTACAGCAGGTCGGGGGCGGGAGGGACCTTGCTCGCTGACACTGCGTTGCTCACCTGGGCAGGTCCTTCCACGGGATGTCCTTGTCGGCGCGTGGCTCGGCTGGCAGCCGAAGGACGCGCTCGGCGATGATGTTGCGCAAGATCTCCGAGGTCCCGCCCTCGATCGAGTTGCCTCGTGAGCGCAGGTAGCGGAAGACCGGGCCGCGCGCGTAGTCGCTGGAGGCGTCCCGGCGCATGGCCCAGTCGTCGTAGCGCAGCCCGTCAGTCCCGGCGAAGTCGACCTCCCAGCCGGAGAGCTCCTGGTTCAGCAGCGCGAAGATGAGCTTGCTGGCCGACCCCTCCGGGCCCGGCTGCCCGGCCGCCAGCTGCTGGCGCAGCCGCTCAGCCGCCAGCCGGGAGACCTCCGCCTGTGCCCACAGCTTGAGCAGGCGCTGGTGCAGGTCCTGCGTGCGGCGCTCGGGGTGCTGGCGCCAGGCGGCGGCGGCGAACCCGGCGGCGCCCTCCTCGCGGGCCACCGCCCGGGAGCTGCCGATGGCCACTCGCTCGTTCATCAGCGTGGCGTTGGCGACCTTCCAGCCATCGCCGACGGCGCCGATGCGGTCGGCGTCGGGGACGCGCACCTGCGACAGGAACACCTCGTTGAACTCGGCCTCGCCAGTGAGCTGGCGCAGCGGGCGCACCTCAACGCCCGGGGCGTGCAGGTCGAGGGCGAAGTAGGTCAGCCCGGCGTGCTTGGGCACGTCAGGGTCGGTGCGGGCCAGCAGCAGGCCGCGCCTGGCGTGGTGGGCCAGCGACGTCCATACCTTCTGCCCGGTGACCACCCAGTCATCACCGTCCCGGACGGCGCGGGTGGCCAGCGAGGCCAGGTCGCTGCCCGCCCCCGGCTCGCTGAACAGCTGGCACCAGATCTCCGCGCCGGTCCACAGCGAGCGCAGCCAGCGGGCCTTTTGCTCCTCGCTCGCGCAGGCGATGATCGTCGGCGCGGCCATCCCCAGGCCGATCACGTTGAGGCGCACGTCGATGTCGGGCGCGCCCGCCTTCGCGAGCTCGTCCTCCAGCGCGGGCTGCGCGTTGCGGGGCAGGCCCAGGCCGCCGTGGCCTACTGGGTAGTGGACGTAGCCCAGCCCCGCGTCAAAGCGCGCGGCCAGGAAGTCCTCACGGGGGGTCTGGGCGGGCGGGTGCTCCGCGAGGAACGCGCGCACGCGCTCGCGAAGGTCTCTTTCCTGCGCTAGCACCTTGTCCCGGGCTTGCGCCGCCTCGTTCTCTTCATCGAGCACAGGCCCCATTGTGGCAGCAATCGCGGGCCGCCCGCACCTAGCTGACGGGGCCGCCGGCGGCGTACAGGATCTGGCCGGAGACATAGCCCGCCTCCTCGCTCGCGAAGAACGAGATGACCGCGGCGATGTCTTCAACCTCGCCGACCCGGCCCACCGCGATCTCCTTGGCGGCGCCCGCCTTGAAGTCATCGAAGGACACCCCGATGCGGGCGGCGGTGGCGGCCGTCATGTCGGTCGCAACGAACCCGGGCGCTACCGCGTTGGCGGTGACGCCGTACTTGCCGAGCTCGATAGCCAGCGTCTTGGTGAAGCCCTGCAGGCCGGCCTTGGCGGCGGCGTAGTTGACCTGGCCGCGGTTGCCGACCGCCGATAGCGACGACAAGTTGATGATGCGCCCCCACTTGGCGGCCACCATGTACTTCTGGACGGCGCGGGTCATCAAGAAAGCCCCCTTGAGGTGCACGTTGATGACCAGGTCCCAGTCGGCGTCGGCCATCTTGAAGATCAGGTTGTCCCGGGTGACCCCGGCGTTGTTGACCAGCACCGTGGGCTCGCCCAGCTCCGCGACGACCTTGTCGACGGCCGCCTGCACCTGCTCGCCGTTGCTGACGTCAGCGCCGACGGCGATCGCCTTGCCACCGGACTTCTCGATCTGCGCCACAGTGTCCGCGCCCGCCGCCGCCTCCAAATCGAGGACCGCGACGGCCAGCCCGTCGGCGGCCAGGCGCTTGGCGGTGCCCGCCCCGATCCCCCGCGCGCCCCCGGTCACGATAGCGATTCGCTGCGGCATTGCTACTCCTCGATGCGATTGTCTCGGCCTTTGGTTACTCGCCAGTGAATCATTCCCGCCGGGGTGCGCCGCCGCAAGCCCACGGCCGATGACATGCGTCACCAGCCCGTGTTACCTCTTGAAGACGAAGACGCCGTCGGCCTGGAAGATGACCTGGTAGCCGGCCTTGGGGTAGAGCTGCTGCTGGACGAAGGCGGGCACGTTGGTCACCGCGGGCGAGTAACCGCTGTCGGGGCCGTCGAAGACGATGAACTCGGTGTCGGGGTTGTGGTCATTGCCGACCCAGAAGGTGTCAGTGCGCGCCGCCAGCGGGGCGAGCAGGTTCAGCGTGGTCGTCACGGTCGCGCCGTCGGGCACCACGGCCATGGCCGCCTCATCGGCGGCGGCGTGCTTGTCGATCGCGTACGTATGGCCGTGCCACAGGCCCGACAGGGGGTATTGAAAGGCCAGCGCGACCGCGATGGCGGCCATCATCGCCGCCCCGTGACGGCTCGCGCCGGCGCGGGCCGATTGCCACCACGGGGGTGCCTGGCGCGGTGGCGGGACGGTGCGCCACCGGGCCATGACCTCGATGGCCGCCAGGAACAAGATGGGCATGACCGTGGCGTTGTAGTGCCACATCGTGGTCCAGTAATAGTCATTGGTGGCGATGAATCGCAGCACGATCGAGGGCACCGCGATGGCCGCCACCGGCGAGCCGAGCGCGATGAACGCGGTCGGCAGCAGGAGCAAGGCCACGGTCTCCAGCTTCACCGGGTAGGCGTGGCCGAACTGAGCGAGCATTCCCCCGGCCGAGAACGCGGGACCGCCGCCGACCACGCCGCCCAGGTTCCAGTAGGCGTACCGGTGGGTGGCGCTGAAGTGCGGGATGAGCACGCCGATCTCCAGCAGCGACCAGCTCAGCCCCCACCACACGAGGAACAGCCCGGGCGTGGTCCCCGGCCGCCCCCAGCCGCGCGCGCCGGCGATCGCCGCGCCCGGCCTGGCACCCGCCGTCGAGTCCGCCGCTGGCCCGGCTCCGAAGCGCCAGCCGCGGGCGCCGGCGATCGCCATCACGACGCCGATCGCCGCCACCGTGAAGCCCTGGTCCTCCTTGACGGCCACCAGCGGCAGCGCCCACAGCACCGCCGCCCGCGTCCGGCCGCGCAGCAGGGCCGACAGCGAGAACGCGAGCAGCGGCACGGCGAACGCGATCTCGTGGAAGTCGAAGTTGATCATCTGCTGCAGGCCCCAGGAGAAGCCGTAGGCGAACCCGATCGCCCGGCCGGCGCCTCGCCCGAGGCGCTCGGCCCCGGCCGCCGCGACGGGGAACACCGACACCGCGGTCAGCAGCGCCTGCGCGACTAGCAGCGTCGCCGGGGACGGGAAGACCCGGAAGAACGGCGCGATCAGGGCCACGATCACCTGGAAATGATCACCAAGCAGGTTGAAGCCGGGACCGCGCACGTCCACGATCGGCGCGTGCAAGTTGGCGTACTGCTTGACGTACTCGGTGAAGATCCCCAGGTCCCATGAGGACGGGGTCAGCTGGAACAGCCGGTACAGCGAGATGACCAGGTACACGCCGAAAACGCAGGTCGCGATCGCCCAGGTCGCCGGGTCGCGCCATGCGGAAAAGCCCGCGGATGCCCGTCCCCGGCGCGCGACGGCCAGCGGCCGCCTCGCCCAGGGCAGCCCGCCCGCCGGCGCCGCCTCCGGGGTGGCGTCGACGGCTATCTCCCCGTCCTCGGGCGGGCGTTCCTCCAGCATCCCCTGCAAGATACCGCGTCCGCCCGCGTAGTCGCGCTAAGTGAGCAGCAGGCGCGCGATCCGGCGGCCGGACACCACCAGCCCCACCAGCCCTAGGGCCAGGAGGTAGGCGGCCCGCCAGGCCAGGCCCGGCCCCGGCACCCCGAGGACCAGGTCCCGCAGCAGCGTGACGCCCTGGTACAGGGGGGTCCACTCAATGATGACGGCCACCGGCCGGGGGTAGACGCTGAGCGGGTAGAAAGTGGCGGAGAACAAGAACAGCGGCAGCGAGGCGAGCAGGACGTAGTCGAAGTCCTGCCAGCTCTTCATGAAGGTGGTGCACGCCATGCCAAGGCCGGCGAACGCGAACCCGATCAGCAGGGCGACCGGCACCGCGAGCAACGCCCATGGCGAGTGCACCAGCCCCATCACCGTCATTACCAGCGTGAACGCGATCGCGTAGAGGCACCCGCGCAGCAAGGCCCACCCGATCTCGCCGAGCGCGACCTCCGCTGGGCGCATCGGGGTGGCCAGCATCGCCTCGTACAGCTTCACGTACTTGAGCTTGAAGAACACGTTGAACGTGGAGTCATACAGTGCCCCGTTCATCGCCGACACCGCGAGCAGGCCCGGCGCGACGAACTCGCGGTAGGGCACCGGCCCGCCCGGCCCCGCCACCGGCCCGACCAGCGCGCCCAGGCCGACCCCGAGCGACAGCAGGTAAAACAGCGGCTCGGCGACGCCCGAGATCAGCAGCACCCACATGTGACCGTAGGCGCGCGCGTTCCGCTCCAGAAGGTGAACGCTGCCGGGCCCGCCCGCGGCGCCCGCGGCGCGCCGTGCCCGGCCAACCGGGGGCAGCACCCGAAGCGGCAGGGACCGCACGTCATGCATACAGCCGCCTGGTGTAGGTCACCGTGCCTGCCCACAGGCCGGCGCCCGCGAGCGCGGTCAGGTACCCGACGTGGATCGCCGCGCTGCCGGCGTCGAGGGTGCCCAGCGTCATCGAACGGCACAGCGCCACCCCATGCCACAGCGGCGTGAGGTAGGCGACCACTCGCAGCCAGCCGGGCAATTGCGACAGGGGGAAGAACGTCGCGGAGAACAGCATCAGCGGGGTCATCCCGAACCGGAGCGCGTAGTTGAAGGCGGTATCGCGGGACACGGTGATCGCC
>JAICUO010000202.1 GCA_025935815.1 Streptosporangiaceae bacterium | reverse complement strand
GGGCGCGGGCGGCGCGAGGTCCGCCGTGCGCGGCATCGGCTCTTGCGCCTGGGGCGGGGCAGGCGGCGGCGCCATCATCGGCGGCTGTGCGACCGGCGGCTGTGCGGCCGGCCCCAGCGGGGTCCGCGCGACGGCGGGCGGGGCGGGGACTTCCTGAACCACGGCCGGCTGGGCTGGCTGAGCGAGCGCCGGCGCCTGGGCAGCCAGCGGTTGCGGCGGCTGGGGCGCGTACCCCGGCTGCGGCGGCATCGGGGCCTGCGCGAGTGCCTGCGGCTGCGCCGGGTTAGCCGGCCCGGCCAGCGATTGCCCGCTGGGCGGGGGGCCCGCGATCGGCTGGGGCACGGCCTGTGGCAGGGCGGGAAGGGCTGGCTGGCCGGGTGCCGGCTGGCCCGGTGCGAGCGCCGGCGAGATGGCGTGCGGAGCGGAGGGCATCTGGTACCCCTGCGCGCCGGGCTGCCCGGTCCCGTTCTGGTACGCGGTGCCGTTCTGGTACGCGGTGCCGTTCTGGAAAGCGGTCCCGTTCTGGTACGCGGTGCCGTTCTGGAAAGCGGTCCCGTTCTGGTACGCGGGCCCGTTCTGGTACGCGGTGCCGTTCTGGAAAGCGGGGCCGTTCGCGTACCCGATCCCATTGGGGTACCCGGCCCCGTTCGGGTAGCCGGCGACTCCGGGTCCTCCGGGTCCTCCGGGCGCCGCCCCCTGGCCGTTCGGGTACCACATCGCGGCCTCCGCGGCCGGTGACCCGTGCCAGGCGGCGACGCTGGCGGGCGGCTGCTGGGCGATGCCCGGCTGCGGTGCCCCCGAGGGGACCTGGCCACCCGGGGCGACCCCGCCGGGTGCGCTCGGCGGGCCGCCGTACCGTCCCGGGGGAACCGATGCCCCGCCCGGTCCGGCGCCTGGCATCGACCCCTGGGGGATGCCGGGCAACTGCGGCATGGGCGGCGCCTGCGGCGGCGGCGGCGTCAGGGCCATGGGCTGCCCCGGCGGCGCGGGTGGCCCAGGCGGCCCGGGCAGGGCAGCCCGCGGCTGGGGGCCGCCGGGCCCGGCCAGTCAGCGCTGCGCGGCGACCGCGCCCGGCCCGGCCATCTGCCCGGCGATCATTCCCTGCCTGCCGAACTGCCCGGCGGGGTACCCCGGCCCGCCCGCGCCTGGCCCGGCCTGGCCGTTGAACGCGCCCGGCGCCCCCGGGCCGGCGTAGGCGGACGAAGCGCCCGCCATGGCCGTACCGCCAATGCCCGGGCCACCGGTCCCCGGGCCATTCAGGCCGGCGCCCCGGACGGGACCCGCGGGGTCGGCCGCGCGGGGGATCGCGTTTCGCAACGTGGTTAGCGGGAACTCGTGGCGGTCCTCGGCGAGGTCGCGGACCTCGTGCCGGGGGACGACGACCTCGAAGACCCCGCGGTCGACTTGCCAGTATCCCAGTTGCTGGGCGCGTCGCTCGTCCATGCCCAGGTAGGCGATGTGCAGCCGGTCGCTGAGGTCGTCCAGGACCAGGCACGGCTCGCCTCGGTAGGTGCCGACCGGCCGGGATTCCCAGAGCGCGTCAATGTCGTTGATGGTGACCTGCCTACGCCAGTGCCCGACGCTGGGGGAGAAGCCATGGTCCTCGGGCGGCGGGGCGGCGGCGAACAGCGTCACATCGCGGTCCGAGGGGCCGACCCCAGCCTGATAGGGCGCGCCGAGGTAAGACGCCATCAGCCGGTAACGCATGCCGTACCCCTCCCTCCCCGGGGCGTCGCCAAGCCAGCCCGTCATACCGGGCGACAGTCTCCTCGCCCGCTTCGGTCAGCCTGCACAGCGCCGTGCCAACAGGTATCTGTATGGGCTCCAGGTAAAACTCGACAGGCTCGCCGTTCCAGGCGGGCCCGGCGGGCGCGCCGCCATACGACACACTGCCACGCCGGTCCGCCGATACGGGCACATACCCATCGATTTCCCGGGCTTGCCAGCACAGAAAATACAGCTCCGCCATGTCTGGGCGGAACTCCGAGCCGTCGTACCCCAGGCCGAGCGCGTGGAAGGCGTCGCCGGGGCCGCGCAGGGGCACGTCCCGGAGCCGGTGGACGTAGCCGGCGATCACATCGCGCTGGCCGCCCATGTACGGCCCCACCATGCGCGGCGGTATGACCTTCCGCATTGGAGTGCCGGGAGCGATCCGCGCAGGCTGCGCCGGCTCGCGTACAGCGGAACCCAACGGACGTGCTCCTTTCCCTCACATCGTCTGTGCCTGGGAGGTCCGTACCCGCGGCCCTGGCGGGACGCCCAAGCGCCGCCGCAAGTCACCGGATGCTGGGGTGGCCCGCGCGTGCGCTGCACACATTCTGCCTGGTGGATACCTATCACCTGCCGCAAAGCGCAGCATTCGCGACTATCAGTACGAAGCGAATCTATGCGATAACGATATGTAGTGCGGGGATAATGGCCCGAGCGGGGACCGGGAACTGGGCCGGCGGTAAGGTCGGCAAGCGTGGCGGCACACGAAAAGCGCTTCGCCGGCCGGCCGGCTGGCGACACCGGCGCGGCCGATCCGGCGATCACCGGCGCCCTGGACGCCTGGCAGCGCGGCGCCGGCAGCGAGCACGCCGCCTTGCTGGCGCTGTCGCGGGCCCGCCTTCTCGTCCCCGTGGTAGCGATGCTCACGTCGGTCGACGAGCAGACCGGGGCCGAGAAGGAAAGCGAGATGGCCTTGCCGACACTCATCGGCCGCGATGGCCGGGCAGCGATCATCGCCTTCACCGGCGTGGAGTCACTGGCGCGCTGGCGTCCCGATGCCCGCCCGGTGGTCACCCCGGCCGCGCGGGTCTGGCAGGCCGCCCGGGCCGAGGCGGAGGCGGTGGTCATCGACGTCGCCGGCCCGGTCCCGTTCGTGGTCGAGGGAGCGCGGCTGGCGGCCCTGGCGGTCGGCGATCAGCCCCCGCCCGCGCACCTGGACCCCGATGTCCGCGCCGCCATCGAGGCAGTCGTCGCCGCCGAGCCCGCGATCGCCAGCGCCAGCCTCGGTCCCGGCGGCGCGGAGGCCGACCTGGCGGTGACGCTGTGCCTGTCAGAACCACCGGGCCTGTCAGAAACACCGGGCCTGTCAGAAACACCGGGCCTGACACAAGCAGCGCGCCGGACCGACCCGGCGGTGGCTGACGCCGCGCGCCGTGCCGCCCAGGCGATCGCGGCAGCCCTGGCGCCCCGGCTGCGCCAGGGGATCGCGCTGTCGGCGCGCTAACCCGGCCGTCGCCGTCGCGCCGCGCCCGCCGGGGGCCGCCAGCATCGCGGCAGTAAGGTTGAGCCATGTTTCGATGGCTGACCGCGGGAGAGTCGCACGGCCGCGCGCTCACCGCGATCTGCGACGGGGTGCCCGCCGGCGTGCGCATTACCTCCGCCGACGTGGCGGCGGCGCTGGGCAGGCGGCGCGCGGGGTACGGGCGCGGCGCGCGGATGAAGTTCGAGCAAGACGAGGTGGAGCTCACCGGCGGCGTGCGGCACGGCGTCACGATGGGCGGCCCGGTCGCGATACGAGTGGCCAACACCGAATGGCCCAAGTGGGAGACGGTGATGTCGCCCGACCCGGTGCCCGCCGACGAACTGGACACGCAGGCGCGCAACGCGCCGCTGTCACGGCCGCGGCCGGGGCACGCTGACCTGGCGGGCATGCAGAAGTACGGGTTCACCGACGCGCGGCCGATCCTGGAGCGGGCCAGCGCGCGGGAGACCGCCGCCCGGGTCGCGCTCGGGCAGGTGGCCCGCCACCTGCTGGAGCAGGCACTGGGCGTGCAAGTCGTCAGCCACGTGGTGCAACTCGGCTCGGTCACGGTGCCCGAGGCCGGCCCGGTGCCGGCGCCCGAGGACCTGGATCGCATCGACGCCGACCCGGTGCGCTGCCTGGATCCCGGGGCCAGCGCGGCCATGGTCGCCGAGGTCGACGCCGCCCGCAAGGACGGCGACACGCTGGGCGGCGTCGTGGAGGTGCTCGCCTACGGGCTGCCGCCGGGGCTGGGCAGCCACGTGCAGTGGGACCGGCGGCTGGATGCCCGGCTGGCCGGCGCGCTGATGTCGGTGCAGGCCATCAAGGGCGTGGCATTCGGGGATGGCTTCGTCACGGCGGGACGGCGCGGGTCCGGGGCGCATGACGAGATATCCCGGACCGAAGACGGCGTCCAGCGGGAGACCAACCGGGCCGGCGGCGTCGAGGGCGGCATGACGACCGGTGAGGTGCTGCGGGTCCGCGCGGCGATGAAGCCGATCTCCACGGTGCCGCGGGCGCTGTCCACCGTGGACGTGCTCACCGGGGAGCCAGCCAAGGCGATCAACCAGCGCAGTGACGTGACGGCGGTCCCCGCCGCCGGCGTGGTCGCCGAGGCCATGGTCGCGCTGGTGCTGGCCGAGGCGGCGGTCGAGAAGTTCGGCGGGGACTCGGTGGAGGAGATGCGCCGCAACGCGGAGGGCTACCTGAAATCGCTGGTGATCTCGTGAGCGAGGAACATCAGCCGACCGTGGTGGTGCTGATCGGGCCGCCGGCCGCGGGGAAGTCGTCCGCGGGGCGGCTGCTCGCCACCCGGCTGGGCGTGCCGTTCGCCGACACCGACGCCCTGGTCGCGAAGGCGGCGGGCAAGCCGGTCGGCGACATCTTCGTGGAGGACGGGGAGGCTGCCTTCCGCGAGTTCGAGCGGGCCGCGGTGGCCCAGGGACTTGACGGCTTCGGGACGGGCGGCGGGGTCCTCGCGCTGGGCAGCGGGGCCGTCCTCGACCCGGACGTGCGGCGGATGATCGAGCGGACGCTGGTCGTCTACCTGGAGGTCGGCTTCGGGGTGGTGGCGAAGCGGACCGGCTTCGACCGGCCCCGCGTGGTGATCCCCGGCAACCCGCGCGGCCGCCTGCGGACCATGATGGAAGAGCGCCGCCCGGTGTATGAGTCCCTCGCGGCGCTGACCGTGCCCGCCGATGACCTGGTGCCGGACGAGGTGGCCGACGAACTGGTGAAGCGATTGGAGGACCGGTAAAGCGTGACGAACGTGACGCGAATCCCGGTGAGCGGCGAGGCGCCCTATGAGGTCGTCGTCGGCACCGGGGTGCTGGGGGAACTGTCCTCGCTGGTGGGCCAGAAGGCCGAGACGGTCGCGATCATTCACGCCGAGGGGCTGGGCGCGATCGCCCGGCCCGCGGGCCGGGCACTGGAAGAGGCCGGGTTCACCGTGATCTCGGCGGCGGTCCCGGACGGCGAGGCCGCCAAGGACATCTCGGTCGCGGCCGGGCTGTGGTCATGGCTCGCGCAGTCCCGGGTCACCCGGACCGATGCCGTAGTCGGGATCGGCGGGGGAGCGACGACTGACCTGGCCGGGTTCGTGGCCGCCACCTGGCTGCGCGGTGTGCAGGCGATCTTGGTGCCCACCACGCTGCTGGGCATGGTCGACGCCGCGGTCGGCGGCAAGACGGCCGTGGACATCCCCGAGGGCAAGAACCTGGTGGGGGCGTTCCACCCGCCGGCCGGGGTGCTGTGCGACCTGGCGACGCTGATGACGCTGGACCGCGCGGACTACGTGGCCGGCCTCGCCGAGGTCATCAAGGCCGGGTTCATCGCCGACGCGGAGATCCTGCGGCTGGTCACCGGCGACCCGGCCGGAGCCGGGTCGCCCTCCGGCGCGCACTCCCGCGAGCTCATCGAGCGGGCGATCCGCATGAAGGCGCGGGTCGTCTGCGCTGACCTGCGCGAGGCTGGGCTGCGCGAGACGCTCAACTACGGGCACACCCTCGGGCACGCGATCGAGCGGGTCGAGCGGTACACGTTCCGGCACGGGTACGCGGTCGCGATCGGCATGGTGTTCGCGGCCGAGGTCGGCCGGCTGGCCGGGCGGCTGGACGCGGCCTCGGTGGCGCGGCACCGGGACATCCTCACCTCGGTCGGGCTGCCCGTGACGTACGCCGGGGGCGTATGGCCGTCCCTGCGCGAGGCGATGAGCCTGGACAAGAAGACGCGCGGCGCCCGGCTGCGGATGGTCGTCCTGGACGGGGAGGGACAGCCCGGCATCCTGGACGGGCCGCCGGAGTCGCTGCTGGCGCAGGCGTACCTGGCGGTGTCGGCGTGAGCGCGCACGGTGAGCCCGGGGCCCCCCGGCGGGTACTGGTCCTCAACGGGCCGAACCTCGGCCGGCTCGGCAAGCGCGAGCCGTCGGTGTACGGGTCGGCGACCTACGCCGACCTGGTAGCGCTGTGCGAGTCGTCCGGCGAGGAACTGGGCCTGGCGGTGGAGGTCCGGCAGACCGAGTACGAGGGTGAACTGGTCACCTGGGTGCATGAGGCATGCGACCTGGCCGTGCCGGTCGTGCTGAACGCCGGGGCCCTCACCCACTACTCCTACGCGCTGATGGACGCGGTGAAGATGCGCACCGCCCCGCTCGTCGAGGTGCACATCTCCAACATCGCGGCGCGCGAGGGCTTCCGGCATGAGTCGGTGCTGACCCCGGTGGCCAGCGGGATCATCGCGGGCTTCGGGTTCCAGTCCTACGTGCTGGCGCTGCGCGCCGTGGCCTCCTCGCCGGACGCCCCGTGATCGTCTTGGTCGGGTTCATGGGGGCCGGCAAGACGACCGTCGGCCGCTTGCTCGCGGCCCAGGCCGGCGTGCCGTTCCTGGACAGCGATCAGGTGATTGAGGCGCGGGCCGGCCGCCCCATCCCCGAGATCTTCGCCGCCGACGGCGAGCCGGCCTTCCGGGCTCTGGAGCATGAGGTGATCGCCGACCTGCTGGGCGGGCCGGACGCGGTGCTCGCCGTGGGCGGCGGCGCCGCCGAGCACGAGGGCACCCGCAAGCTGCTCGCCCCGGTGCCGGTGGTCTACCTGCGGGTCTCCTATGCCGAGGCCCGGGCCCGCGTGGGCGCTGACGGCGGCCGCCCCATGCTGGCGCGACCCGACATCACCGACGTTTACGAGCGCCGCCAGGCCAGCTACGCGCAGGTCGCCACGGTCACCGTCACCGTGGACGGCCGCTTGCCCGAGGACATCGCCGCGCACGCCCGAGTCCTGCTCGCCTGAAGGGGCCGTTGGCCGCCGGGAGCGCCATCAGCGTCCTGGCCGGGCAGGAGCCCGAGGCTCTCCGGCTGGCCGTGCCTGTGCCTGCCCCGGATGGCCAGGAGCGGGTGGCTTACCGTACGGTAACCACATGCGTCTGGGGATGATGATGGACTACGCCGGCGGGTTCCCTGAGGCCGTCGCCGGGCTAGCCGACTACGAGAGCGCCGGGCTGGAGATCGTGTTCGTGCCCGAGGCGTACTCCTTCGACGCGGTGAGCCAGCTCGGCTTCATCGCCGCGCGCACCCGGCAGCTGCAGATCGCCAGCGGGATCTTGCCGATCTACTCGCGAACCCCAGCGCTGACCGCGATGACCGCCGCTGGCCTGGACTACGTGTCCGGCGGCCGGTTCACCCTCGGCCTGGGCACGTCCGGCCCGCAGGTGATCGAGGGCTGGCACGGCGTCGCCTACGACGCGCCAGTGGGCCGTACCCGCGAGCTGGTCGAGATCTGCCGGAAGGTGTGGCGCCGCGAGGTCCTGGACTACCAGGGCAAGCACTACACGCTGCCCTACCCGGGCGGCACCGGGCTGGGCAAGCCGCTGAAGCTGATCAACCGCCCGGTCCGGGACCGGATCCCCGTCGTCATCGCCGCGCTCGGCCCGAAGAACGTGGAGCTCGCCGCCGAGATCGCCGACGGCTGGCAGCCGATCTTCTACTTCCCGGAGAAGGCCGCCCGGGCGTGGCAGGCGCCGCTGGCCGAGGGCGCGGCCAAGCGCCAGGCGGACCTGGCGCCGCTGGACGTGATCGCCGCCGCCCCGCTGGCCATCGGCGACGGAGAGGCCATCACGGGCCTGCGCGACCTGCTGCGCCCGCACTTCGCCCTCTACATCGGCGGCATGGGGGCGCGCGGCCGGAACTTCTACAACGACCTGGCCGTCCGGTTCGGCTACGAGGCCGAGGCGAAGGCCATCCAGGACGCCTACCTGGCCGGCCGCAAGGATGAGGCCGCCGCGCTGGTCCCCGTCGAGTTGCTGGAGAAGACCTCGCTCATCGGGCCCGAGGGCTACGTCGCCGGGCGGCTGGCGGCCCTGCGCGAATCCGGGGTCACCACGCTGAACGTCACCCCGCTGGCGCCCACCCTCGCCGAGCGCGTCGCCGCCATCGAGAAGGTCCGCGCTCTGCTTCCTGAGGGATAAGAACCAAGGCTGACCCCGCTGGCCCGGGCGGGGCGGCGATCCTTACAGTCATTACATGCCTGAGATCCACGCCGCCCGCCGGCGGAGCGCCCAGGAGATGGTCGCCACGCTGGACGCCGATGCCGTCCTAGTCACCCACGGGCCCAACGTCCGCTACCTCACCGGCCTGGCCAGCTCCAACGCGGCGCTGCTGCTGCCGGCCGAAGGACCCGGCATCCTGGCCACCGACTCCCGCTACGCGCTGGCCGCGCAGCGGGACGCCGCCGACACCGAGCTCATCGTGGACCGCTACCCGGAGGCCGCGCTCACCGCCGAGATGGCCAAGCGCGGCATGCGGAAGGTCGCCTTCGAGGCGCACGAGATGACCGTTGACCGCCATTCCGAGCTGGTGCGGGCCGCCGGGGCAGTCACCATTGTTCCGTTCGGGCGGAAAATTGAAGGCCTTCGGTCGGTAAAGGATGCCGCCGAGCTGGAGCTGCTGGCCACTGCCTGCCGCATCACCGCCCAGGCGCTGGCGGATGTCCTTCCCCAGATAAGGCCGGGCCTGGCCGAACGGTCCCTGGCCGCTGTCCTTGACTACCGCATGGCGCAATTGGGCGCGGACCGCCCGGCTTTCGAGACCATCGTGGCGAGCGGCCCCAATGGCGCTATCCCGCATCATTCGCCGACCGGCCGGCCGCTGCGCCGCGGTGACCTGGTCACGATCGACTTCGGCGCGCAGTACGCGGGGTACCACGCCGACATGACCCGGACCATCGCCGTCGGCGAGCCGGCCGGCTGGCAGCGCGACGTCTACGACCTGGTCGCGGACGCGCAGCGGGCCGGGATCGAGGCGCTGGCGGTGGGGGCGGACGTCGGGGACGTGGACGCGGCGGCCCGGGACCTGATCGCTGCGGCCGGCCACGGCGAGCATTTCCAGCACGGGCTGGGCCACGGGGTGGGCCTGGAGATCCACGAGGCCCCGATGCTGGGGTACGGAAGAACGGGTAAGCTTACCGACCGGGTTCCTGTCACCGTCGAGCCTGGTGTGTACCTGCCCGGCAAGGGGGGCGTCCGTATCGAGGACGTGCTGGTCGTGACGGCAGGCACGGGAGCCCGGGCGCTGACCTCATTGGCACCGCCTTCGACGACCGTGATTTCGGCGAACAGCGAACTGCTCGTCCTGTGATGTGTGGAGAATTACCCGTGGCAACCACGAATGACCTGAAGAACGGCATGACGCTGAACCTTGAGGGCCAGCTTTGGAATGTCGTTGAGTTCCAGCACGTCAAGCCCGGCAAGGGGCCGGCTTTCGTGCGGACCAAGTTGAAGAACGTGATGTCGGGGAAGGTCGTGGACAAGACCTTCAACGCGGGCATCAAGGTGGAGGTCGCCACCGTCGACAAGCGGGACATGCAGTACCTGTACCGCGAGGGCGACGACTTCGTGTTCATGGACATGACTGATTACGATCAGCCGCGCATCCCGGCGGGGGTCGTCGGCGACGCGGCGAACTACCTGCTGGAAGAGCAGACTGTCACGATCGCGTTCAACGAGGGCACGCCGCTGTACGTGGACATGCCGACCGCGGTCGAGCTCGTCATCAAGCACACCGACCCGGGACTCCAGGGTGACCGGTCCACGGGTGGCACCAAGCCGGCTGAGCTGGAGACCGGCGCGACGATCCAGGTGCCGTTGTTCATCTCGACCGGCGAGAAGGTCAAGGTCGACACCCGCACCGGCGCCTACCTCGGCCGCGCCTGAACTAGCGGCCTTTCATGCAACTAGGGGTGATGTGGCGTGGCGGCGCGTAGCAAGGCGCGTAAGCGGGCGCTTGACGTGCTCTTCGAGGCTGAGCTGCGCGGCCTGCCTGTCCTGGAGCTGCTCGCCGAGCGGATGTCGCTCGGCGAGCGGCCCACGCCGGAGTACGCCGCGCAGATCGTCCGCGGCGTGGCCGCGCACCGCGCCGAGATCGACAAGCTGATCGCGGGGAACTCGGTCGGCTGGACGCTGGAGCGGATGCCCGCCGTGGACCGCAACGTCTTGCGGATCGGAGTGTGGGAGCTGCGCTGGGCCGAGGACGTCCCGTCCGGCGTCGCGATCAGCGAGGCGGTGGAGCTCGTCCAGGACCTGTCCACCGACGGGTCCCCGGCCTTCGTCAATGGCCTGCTCGCCAAGATCGCCGCGATCAAGGACGACGACCCGGCGGCGGGCGACCTAGAGCCTGAGCCCGGCGCTGAGCCGGCTGACGGCGAGGCGGCTGACGGCGGCGAGGCGGTGGCCCGGGCTCCTCGCCCGCGGGCCCGTTCCGCGGGCCTGGTCCGGCCGAAGATCAGCTCGGTGCTGCGTCCCGCCCCCGATGTGCCCGAGAGCGAGCCCGACTCCGAGGACTGATCCCCCCCTCGCCTATCCGGGAATTCAGCGAGTGGCGAGAGGTGTCGGCGCCCGGGGAGGCAGGCTCGATCCCCTGTGATAACAGCAAGGGGCGAGCCCTGCTCACGCGGGGCTGGGTTATGCGGCGGTGAAGCGGAGGCGGATTCCTAGGCGGCGGACGACCGCGAGGAACCAGATCACGCAGACGGCGGCGCCGACCAGCATCAAGGCGATCGTCGCGGCGGTCGAGACCAGCATGAAGAGCTTGAACGGCTCGGTTACCATCATGACGGCCATGCCCAGGGTCAGCAGCAGGAACAGCCCGGCCCAGAACCACGTCGCGCCCTGGAAGAAGCGGTGCAGCCCCGGCGGCGCGGTCTCGGGCTGCTTGAGGGCGACGACCTCCGCGGCGAGCTGCGCCACGAGGGGCTTGCGGGTGGGCGCCGTTCGCGCGAAGAACACGCACATGGCGAGGTTGGCCAGCGGGAACTGCAGCAGGTAGATCCATGCGTTGCCGGTGAAGATCACCACGGCGGTCTGCAGGGTCAGTACGAGGGCCGAGATCATGAGGAGCGCTGAGACGCTGCCGGTCGCCAGCTTGCGGATCGCGATCAGCAGCCACACCACGGCCAGCCCGGCCAGCAGCCCGGGGTTGCGGCCCGCTACGTCGGTGACGACGATCCACGCGCCGAACGGCAGCCCCACCGACTCCGCCATATTCCACCCGGCCGTCCAGATCAGCCGCCTGGGATGGGGGAGTTCCAGGTGATGCTGCGGGGCCAGCCGGCGGGCCGGGGGCGGGGATACCTCGAGCCGAGCGGGGGATTGGTCGGGCATGCGGATGAGGATACGAGAGCCAGGCCGGCCTCGGGGGGTCATTGCGAGATAACGGCGTGTCGGAATTTTCCGGCCATCTGGACACGAATCGGAAGTCTCCATGGCTGGTTGAACGTCCCGCCCATTCCGGCAGTTCACAGCCAGATATTAACAACTGGTAACAATTCATGCGCATAACGTGTCGGCTGGCTGGAGGTGGGTGGCCGAGCGACGCGGGGGCGGGCAGCGCACTACGCTGGGACTGTGACAGCCAGAGTCCCGGTCAGCACCGGGCCAGACGCCAGGCGTGACGGGGCGCGGTCCGCGCTGGTCTGGGACACGCTGCAGCGGGTGGTCGCCACGCGAGCCGGGCAAGCCGGGCGGGCCGCCCTGGACATCGTGGACGTCGGCGGCGGCACCGGCGGCTTCGCGGTGCCGTTCGCGGCGCTGGGCCACAACGTCACCGTCGTCGACCCGAGCCCTGACGCCCTGGCCGGCGCGCGGCGGCGCGCGGCCGAGCGGCAGGTGCGGCTGGCCGCCGTGCAGGGCGACGCCGACGGCCTCGATCACCTGGTCGGGGACGGCGCCGCGGACCTGGTGATCTGCCATAGCGTCCTGGAGTACGTCGATGCGCCCGCGGCGGCGATGGCCGCCATCGCGCGCGTGCTGCGGCCCGGCGCGACGGTGAGCGTGCTCGCCGCCAACGCGGTGTCCGCGGTGCTGCACCGCGCGCTGG
>JAICUO010000178.1 GCA_025935815.1 Streptosporangiaceae bacterium | reverse complement strand
CGCGGCCGGCGAGCAGGGCGGCGAAGCGGCCGAGCGCGGGATCCGCTGGCTAGCGCAGACGCAGCTAGCCGACGGCAGCTGGGACGAGCCCCAGTTCACCGGGACTGGCTTTCCCCGCGACTTCTACCTGAATTACCACCTGTACCGGCTGGCCTTCCCAGTTTCAGCGCTCGGGCGATACGTAAGGGGCTCACGACCATGACTGAGACCATTCCGCAGGCGCGGCCCGTCGCGGACGACATTCCCGGCACCGCCTCTAAATCGAGTGCCGGGCTCCTCGTCCTCGCGCCCATGCTGCTGGAGGCTAACGCCGTCCGGCGCGGGCTGACGCGGCCCACGAGCCAGGTCCAGCGCGCTGGCGTCGGCCAGAGCCGGGCGAGCAAGCTGGCAATTGACAGTCTCGACGTCGCGTTGGGCGCCCCAGTAATGGTTATGGGCACGGCGGCCAGCCTCGACGATGACCTCAGCCCCGGAGACCTGGTCGTTGCCACCGAGGTGACCGACGGGCGCGAGACCATCCGGCTTCCCGGGGCGATCCTGCTCGCCGCCGAGCTGCGCCGGGCCGGGCTGCGCGCTCGCTCGGGCAAGCTCGTCACCGTTAGCCACCTGGTCAAGTCCGCCGAGCGCGCCAAGCTGGCCGCCGGCGGCGCCATCGCGGCTGACATGGAGTCGCTCACGCTGGTCCAGGCGGCCGCGGGCAGGCCGGTCGCCGTCATCCGGGCGGTGTCGGACGCCGGGTTCGGCCCGGGCATCGTGGCCGGCGGCCTGGCCGCGCTGAAGTCGCTGCGCCAGGCGGCCCCGGTCGCCGAGAAGTGGGCCGCGGCCTGCGCGGACCGCAGCATCCTGCTGGCCGGGCCGCGGTCGTTCTGCGCGGGCGTCGAGCGCGCCATCGAGATCGTGGAGCGCGCCCTGGAACTGCGCGGCGCGCCGGTTTACGTGCGCAAGGAGATCGTGCACAACAAGCGGGTGGTCCTGGACCTGGAGCAGCGCGGTGCGGTGTTCGTGGACGAGCTCGACGAGGTGCCGGCCGGCGCGACCGTCGTGTTCTCGGCCCACGGGGTGTCCCCGGCGGTGCGGACCGATGCCGCCGACCGGGGCCTGTCGGTGATCGACGCGACCTGCCCGCTGGTCTCCAAGGTGCACGCCGAGGCCCGCCGGTTCGCCCGCGAGGGCTACACGCTCGCGCTGATCGGGCACGCCGGGCACGAGGAAGTCGAGGGAACGCTTGGCGAGGCTCCCGACTCAACGGTGCTGGTGCAGACCGCCGAAGACGTGGCCGCCCTGACCGTGCCGGATGAGTCGAAGGTCGCGTACCTGATGCAGACGACGCTGGCGGTCGATGAGGCGGCCGACGTGGCGGCCGCGCTGCGCGAGAAGTTCCCCGGCATGCGGGCACCGGGGTCCGACGACATCTGCTACGCCACCACCAACCGGCAGGCCGCGGTGCGCGCCGTCGCCGCCGAGGCGGACCTGGTGCTGGTCGCCGGCTCGAAGAACTCCTCCAACTCGGTGCGGCTGGTGGAGCGCTCGGAGCGCGCGGGCACCGAGGCCCACCTGATCGACGGCGCCGAGGACATCGAGTTGTCCTGGCTGTCGGGGGTGTCAACCGTGGGCCTGACCGCCGGTGCCTCCGCCCCGCCCGCCGTGGTCAGCGAGATCATCGAGGCCCTGTCCGGCCTGGGCGCCGTCACGGTAACCGAGAAGATCACCACCACCGAGTCCGTCCAGTTCGGCCTCCCCCGCGAGGTCCGCCGCTAGAGCCGCGTCGGCGGACCCGCGCCGGCGCGGCACTTGCGCGCCGCCGTTTTGGCTGCTGTTTTCCCGGGACGAGACCGACGCCGGTGGCTACGCCAGGCGGGCCTGCTTTTCCAGGAGGCCCGCCAGGGCGTCGCCGGAGGCGCTGGGGTGGCCCGCCCTGGCGAACCACGTCGCCACGTTGCGGGCGTCGCGGGCGAGGAACTCGCGCCCGTTCGGGTTGGCGATGACGTCCACTACCTGGGGCAAGTCGATCATCACCAGGCGCCCGTCGTTCACCAGCAGGTTGTACGGGGACAGGTCACCGTGCGCCAGGCCGTGCTCGGCGAGCGTGCACAGCGCGCTGACCAACTGGTCCCACAAGCTGGCCAGCCCGGCCGCGTCCGGCCGGGTCTCGGCGAGCCGGGGCGCGCCGGTGCCGTCGGCGTCGCCGATGAACTCCAGCAGGACCTCGGTGCCCAGGACCTGCACCGGGTAGGGGACCGGGACGCCGGCGGCGTGCAGCCGGCACAGCGCGGAGAACTCGGCGTTCGCCCACTGTCCCGCGATGGCCGCCCGGCCGAACGCGCTGCGGTTGGCCGCCGCGCGGTTTACCCGCGACTCGCGGACCCGGCGCCCCTCCAGGTAGCCGGCGTCCCGGTGGAACAGCCGGTGTGCGGCATCGCGGTACCGCTTGGCCGCCAGCAGGCAGTCCGGCCCGCTGCCGGGGACGCCGCGGCGGATCAGGTAGACGTCGGCTTCCTTGCCGGTCTTGAGGATGCCGAGTTCGGTGTCAACGGCGGCTAGGTCGGTGACGAGCCATTCCGGGTGGGGCCGGGGGCCGCGCTCCAGCGGCGTCGACTGATCCCAGGTGGACCAGCGGTCGCCCTCGGGCAGGCCGTAGGTCGCGTCGGCGGCATCCTCGGCCGGTAGCCGCTGCAGGTGCCGGTCGCGCTTGAGGTACGTGTCCTCGTTGTCGAGCTTGTGACGCTTGGTGTTACCGCGGTTGCCGCGGCGGATCCGCTCGTAGGCCGGATCGTAGGAATCGGCGCTGTCGCGCACTGGTGGTACTCCTCAGGTGGGCTGTGGTCAGGACAGGCTTGAAGAAGCCCGTGACGGGCGTAGACATTTGGCCTTCTCCTTCCCACCGCCGGCCCGCGAGGCCGGGCACCAACCTGGTGACGCGAGTACTGTGCGCTACGGCACCGTCTTCGCGCAACTGATTTTCCGTCCGCGGGTCCCCGCGACCGCGGTCGCCGCGAGGGCGGCGCAAGCCGCCGTCGCCATCGCGAAGCGGTCACCGGTGATCCCCGGGATGCCGCCGCCGACTGACTCGGCGACCGTCGGCAGCAGCGCCGCGCCGACCGCCGCGCCGATCTGGCGGCTGGTGTTGACCACCCCGCCGGCCAGCCCCTGATCACCGTCACCAAGCTCGCGCGTGGCGATCACGAGCGACCCGAACGCGGTCCCGGCCGAGCCGAAGCCGACCAGCACCACCACGAGGAGCAGCGGACTGTATCCGCCGCCGGGCAGCCCGGTCAGCACGAGGAAGCCCGTGGCGGCGATGGCGCCGGCGAGGGTGGCCAGTCGTCGCGCCCCGAGCCGGGCCACGAGCTTGGGGCCGAATATCCCCATCGTGAATCCCGCCATGCCCTGCGGCGCGAGCGCCGCCCCGGTCGCCAGCGGCGACAGGTGCAGGGCCTGCTGCATGTACAGCGACAGCAGCAGGAGCTCCCCGCCATTCCAGACGCCGAGCAAGAACACGAGCGTCGCCCCGTCGCGCAGCCCCGGCCGCAGCAGCGTCCCCGGCCGCACGAGCGGTGCCGGGTGCCGCGCCTCCGCCGCCACGAAGCCGGCCCCGGTGGCTATGGCCGCCCCGATGGCGCCGATGACCAGCGGCGATGACCAGCCGAGGGCGTGCCCCTGCGAGACGCCGAACACCACCAGCGCGACCGCCCCGGTGACCAGGGCCGCGCCGCGAAAGTCCAGCCCCCGGTGGTCACCGGCCCGGCCCAGGTCAGGCGGGGAACCGGGATCTGCCGCGGCAACGATGACGGGGTTCCCGGCAGTGATGACGCGTGGCGCCAGCAGGGCCGCGAGCAGCCCGAAGGGCACGTTGACCAGGAAGACCGCCCGCCAGCTGGCCAGGTCGGTCAGCACGCCGCCGAGCACCTGCCCGGATACGAAGCCGACCGAGGCGATCGACCCGTACAGGCCGATGGCCCGGGTGCGGGCCGTCCCCTCGGGGAAGCTGGTCGTGATGAGCGCCAGTGCCGTGGGGGCGATGACCGCCGCGCCCGCGCCCTGGATGACGCGGGCGGCGACCAGCAGCGGCAGGTCCCGGGCGAGCCCGGCGGCCAGCGACGCCAGCGCGAAGACGGCCAGCCCCGCGATGAACATCCGGCGGCGCCCCAGCAGGTCGCCCGCGCGGCCGCCGAGGATGAGCAGGCCGGCGAACGCGACCCCGTACCCGGTGACCACCCACTGAACCGCTGAGGTGCCCGCGCCCAGCTCATGCCCGATCGATGGCAGCGCCACGTTGACGATCGTGAAGTCGAGGACGACCATGAAGTTGCCGACCAGGAGCAGCGCAAGCCGGACGGCGGCCCGCGACGGACGGACGGGCAGGCGTCGCCCCGCTACGTGAGATCCCCGGGCAGCGCGGGTATGGCTTGTTACTGAAGCGCTTCTGGGGGTAGGTGGCGATCCAGGCACGGAATCAATCATGACATTTCGGCCATATCGCTCGGCCGCCGCTTCCTTACTGGACAGTAACATAGCGAACACTTAAGATATATCTCGTGAAGCGGCAACGTACCGTGTCTATGAGGAGGCAGCCATGATCGACATCGAGGCCAGGATCCGCCGGCTATTCAGCCGGCTACGGTCCCGGGCAAGTGACTTCCGGGCCAGCGACTCGGCCAAGAAGGCGGCCGGGGCGTTCCAGGACTTCAAGCAAAGCGATCGCGCGAAGAAGGCGGCGAGCGCCTTCCAGGACTTCAAGCAGAGCGACCGGGCCAAGAAGGCGACCGGCGCGGTCAACGACCTGAAGGACAGCGACGCGGCCAAGAAGGCCGCGGGCGCGTTCAACGACCTGCGCGCCAGCGGGACGGGCCAGAAGGCCGAGGCGACGCTGAAGGACCTGCGCCAGCGCGAGCCGGTCCGCAAGGCCGAGGAGTCCGCGCGCAAGTTCCTGCACGACCTGCGGGCCGGCAGCGGCACCAGCGGCTCGAGCGGGAGCGCCTCCGCCTAGGCGACGGCGGGCGGGGCGCGACTCCGGCGCGAGTCCCGGCCTTACGGGCCTGGGGTCACGCAGGTAACGGGGACCTTCGACGCGGGGCGGGCGGGCGCGCCCCGCCCGGGGGTAGCGGGGGATACCCCGTTCGCCCCCCGGGGGGACAGCTGCGTCGTTGCCGGGGCGAAGGGGCTGGGCAGCGGCTTGGCCGGGACCGCGGCGGTGGTGAAGGCGACGTACACCGCGACCGCTCCCGCGATGGTGGCGACGGCGATCACCCACCGGTCAGGCCGCCTCCGCGAGGGCCGCCGCGGTCGCCGCTCCGGCACCGGCCGCTCCGGTCGCGCCGGGTCCGCGAGCTGACGGATGGCGCGCGTCTGCTTTGTCGTATCCGCCGGCGGAGGGTCGGCCGCGTAGCCGCCCGGCCGCGCGTAGTGGCCGGGCGGGCCGGCCGCGTACCGCTCGTACCCGGCATACTGGCCGGCGCCCGGTCCCGGGGCGTGCCCGAGGACCGGGAAGATCCCCGTTCCCTCAAGGTCCGGGTCATAGTCGTGCAGGTAGTCATCGCGGTCCGCGTACCCCATGTCCAGCTCCTCACCGGCATTCCGACGTTACGTGACGGATTAACTACGTTCCGTCCTATCTGGGATACGGGAAGTAGCAGGTTTCGGCTCAATCGCGACGCGCGGTATTTTCCGGACGCGGGCGCCGCCGGGCACGGGCGCCGCCGCCCGGGCCCGGCGAATCCGCCCCTAGCGGCCGTGCCCGTCTTCGCGCGATCATGATGGCTGACGGTGTTTCGCGGGCATATCCGTCGCTAATATGAACATAAAGTAAACGCGAGATGAACATGACTACCAAATGCAGGTGAATTTAAGGTTAAATAGTTGCGGGTTGAAATGCCGGGAGAGGAGTTGCGCGATGACACCTGGCCTGGCAGGTTTCGTGGTCGCAGACGCTGAGCCGCACTGGAATGACGCGCTCGACAGCGTGATGGCCGCGCTGGCCGAGACGTTCGCGATCGCGCCCGAGCGGGCCAGCGCACCGAGGGGCGCCCGGCGGCGTACCTGGCTCGACACGTTCGACTGGCGGCTGTACCGCGCCGGCTTGCTGCTGGAGTACGTGACCGCGAGCCGGGCCGGCCAGCTGGTCCTCACCAGCGTCGGCGCCAGCGCCGCCGGCAATCCCGAGCCGGTGGTGCAGCCGGTGACGGGGTGGCGCGCGGCGCAGCCATGCCTGTCCGACCACTTGCCCGACGGGCCGGTGACTGACCGGATCGCCGGGGTCATCGCCCCGCGGGCGCTGCTCCCGCTGGTCACCGTGGCGTCTACGACGAGCGTGACCAGCCTGCTCAACGAGGACGGCAAGACCGTCGCCCGGCTGCTCATCGAGCGTCCCGTGATCACCGCGGGCCACATAGGCACTGCTGGGAGCGAAGCCAGGATCGACCTGCCGCCGCGCCTTTCCGTCACCGAGGTGCGCGGCTATCCCGGGCCCGCCCGCCGGGCCGCGCGGATCATGGCGCTGGCTCCCCAGATCGAGCCGGGCGCGCCCGGCGGCAGCCCGGAAAAGGCCTTGCTGGACGAGGCCCTCGCCGTCATCGGCACTCGCGCGGCCAATTACTCCAACAAGGTCGACGCGAAGATCACGACCGACATGGCGGCCGCCCGGGCGGTCGCGACCATCCTCCTCACGTTGCTGGGCGCGGTCGAGGTGAACGTCAATGGCGTGCTGCGCGACACCGACACGGAGTTCCTGCACGACCTGCGGGTCGCGGTGCGCCGGACCCGCGCGGCCATCAAGCTGCTCGGGGAAGTCCTCGGGCTGGCCGACGACGTGCTGGACCAGTTCGCCGCCGACTTCAAGTGGCTGGGCGATGTCACCACGCCGGTGCGCGACCTGGACGTCCACCTGCTGGACTTCGCCGACATGACCGCCCAGCTCAAGGCGGCCAAGCCCACGGACCTGGACCCCTTCCGAGACTTCCTCGTCCAGCGCCGCGCCCGCGAGTTCCGCGCGCTGGCCCGGGCGCTGCGCTCCCCGCGCTTCGGCCAGCTCACGGCCGACTGGCGGGCGACGCTCACCACCATCGCGGACGGCAAGCCGCGCAGGGCCGGCCAGCCGGGCAAGGGGGCGGCCAAGCGCGCGACACCGGACCGCCCGGCGCCCCTGGCGAGCGCGCAGACCGCGGGTGCGCTGGCCACCGACCGCACCGGGGTGGCGTTTCGCAAGGTCGCCCGCCGGGGCGGCGCGATCACCAGGGACTCGCCCGCCGAGAGCCTTCACGACCTGCGCAAGCGGGCCAAGGAACTGCGGTACGCCCTGGAGTTCTTCGCGCCACTGCATGACAAGCAGGCGTACGGGGCGGTTCTGGGAGACCTGAAGCGGCTGCAGGACTGCCTTGGCGAGTTCCAGGACACCGAGGTGCAGATCGAGGAGATCCGCGCGCTCGCTGAGGCGATGCTCGGCGCGCAGGCGGTATCGCGGGGTGCCATCGCGCGGACGGTGCTGGCGATGGGTGAGGTCACGGCCGCGCTGGCCACCCGGCAGGTGGCGGCGAGGGACGCCTTCGAGAACCGCTTCGCCGGCTTCGCCGGCTCTGACGGGCAGCGCCGGATGGCCGTCCTGCTGCACCGGACGGGGGGTGCCGCGTGAAGATCTACGCGACGTACAACATCAAGGGCGGCGTCGGGAAGACCACCACCGCGGTCAACCTGGCCTACCTGGCGGCGGCCGACGGCCTGCGCACGGTGCTGTGGGACCTGGACCCGCAGGGCGCGGCGAGCTTCATGTTCCGGGTCAAGCCGCGGGTCAAGGGCGGCGGCCGGGCGTTGATCCGCGGCCAGCGCTCGCTAGACGACGCGATCAAGGGCACCGACTTCGAGCGCCTCGACCTGATCCCGGCCGACTTCACCTACCGCAACATGGACCTGCTGCTGGACAAGGGGCCGGAGGCCAAGCAGAGCCGCAAGCTGTCGAAGCTGCTGGCCCCGCTGGCGGTCGAGTACGACGCCGTCTTCCTTGACTGCCCCCCGTCGATCTCGCTGGTCTCCGAGAATGTGCTGCACGCCGCGGACACCATCATCGTCCCGCTCATCCCGACGACCCTGTCGGTGCGGACGCTGGAGCAACTGACCGACTTCGTCGCCGGGTTCAGCGGGCACCGGCCGGACGTGCTGGCGTTCTTCTCCATGGTCGACCGTCGCAAGAAGCTGCACCGGGAGATCACCGAGGAACTGTCCGCGAAACGACCTGACGTTGCCGCCACCATTGTCCCCTCGGTCGCGCTGATCGAGCGGATGTCCGTCGAGCGCTCCCCGGTTTCGGTGTTCGCGCCCGGCTCGGCGGCCGCCAAGTCCTACCGGGCCCTGTGGGCCGAGGTCCGGGAGAGGCTGGAGTAAGCAGCTTTGGCGGGGGCCTGATGGCTCGCTCCGCTCGCCCAATCCAGTGGCGGTGACTAGGGTCCTGTTGTGAGTTCCTGGGCGGAGGTGGCGATCGGGGAGCTTGGGCGGGTGGTCACCGGGGCCACGCCCAGGGCGGCCGACGGCGGCTCCTGGGGAGATGAGGTCGATTTCCTCACGCCCAGCGACCAGCGGGCCGGCCTGCGCACGGCCGCGGCCGCGCGCAGGCTATCGGCGGCGGGCGCCCGGCGGCTGGCCTCCCGGCTCATCCCGGCCGGGTCCACCTGCGTGACCTGCATCGGCGCGACGACCGGGAAGACGTCACTGGCGGCGCGCCCCGCCGTGACGAACCAGCAGATCAACTCGGTCGTGCCCGATCCGGCGGTGGTCCGGCCCGCCTTCTTGTACTACCTGCTGACGGCGCACGCGCCGCGCATCGCCCAGGTCGCCAGCGGGTCGGCCGCGCCGATCATCAACAAGCGGCAGTTCGAGCGGTTCCGGGTGCCGGTGCCGCCCCTGCCGGAGCAGGACCGGGTCGCCGCGATCCTCGGCGCCCTGGACGACAAGGTCGCCGCGAACGAGCGGACCGCCCGGCTCGCGCTCGGCCTAGCCGAGGCGCTCTTTGAGCGGGCAGTGTCTGAGCGGGCAGTGCCTGAGACGGCCCGGACGTGCCGCCTGGCCGATATCGCGGAGCTGCGCTATGGCAAGCCGCTCCCTGCTGTCCGCCGCCGGCCGGGGAAGATCCCCGTCTACGGCAGCGCGGGGGTGACCGGCCACCATGACGAGGCGCTGGTTCGCGGGCCGGGCATCATCGTCGGCCGCAAGGGCACGGCGGGGGCGGTCCACTGGTCGCGGGGCGACTTCTTCCCAATCGACACCGTCTTCTACATCGCGCAGAAAGCCAGCTTCCAGGTGCCGCCAGAGGTGCTGTTCCTCGCGATACGGCGGGCCGGGCTGACTGCCCTGCGATCGGATTCCGCGGTCCCCGGCCTGAGCCGGGCCGGCGCCCTCACCGCGCGGATCCAGCTTCCGGGCCCGGCGTCCGCCGCTGAGCTCCAGCGGCAGGCGCGGCCCCTTTTTGAACTGCGTGAAGCCCTGGCGGCGGAGTCCGCGCACCTGGTTAGCGTGCGCGACACGCTGATCCCGCACCTGGTATTGGGCAGGCCTGTTGGGCATTGGAGGTATCTGAGCCAGGAGTGTTCCCTCTAGGGATTGCGTGGACTTCATTGAAATGACCGCTACCAGTTTTCTGCGTGAGGCGTTTCAGGCTGACCGCGTCGGGATCTGGCACGTCGACCTGGCTGGGGCGCAGAGCTACTGCCTGGCCGACGCGCCCGCCCCACCCGAGGCCTTCCACGACTACGCCCTCCGCCATCCCCTCATCCGCAGGTTCCGCGACACCGGGTCGCTCACGCCATTGCGGGACAGCGACCTGCGCGCCGACCCCGGCGCCGCCGACGCGGGACCCGGCACGCTCGCGATCCCGCTGGCTGTCGGGGAACAGCACGTCCGCGTGGTGTCCATCTCCCGGGTCGGCCCGGCCTTCTCGGCCAGGGAACTCCTGCTGGCCGGTCACCTGCAGCCCGTCCTCGCCGGGATCTGGCCGGTGAAGCGGTCGTCCCCGGACGACGATGAGCCCGTGAGCGCCGCCTGCGGGTGCTTACCGCCAGGCGCCGGTAACCGCTCCCGGCCCCTCAACCGCGCCCGGCCGCTCACCGTCCGGCCGCCGGGCTCCGCTCACCGTCCGGCCACCTTGCGCAGCCCGGCCGTGAGCGTCTGGAACACGCTGAAGCCAGCAACGCATGGTGCTGACGTTTATTCCGGGCACGCCGCTATTCCGTCCAGCACAGAGTTGCGCGATTCACGGGGACGCGCCGCGATAAACGTATTACAGTCTGACCTGGGGAAGGGTCGTTCAATTGTCACTACATGGGGGAAGACTGCCCGCGGAGGCCACGCGGTTCTTCGGGCGGTCCGACGAGATTGCCGCCATCAGGGGCGCGGTCGGGCATAGCCGGCTAGTCACGCTGACCGGGCCTGGCGGCGTTGGCAAGACGCGCCTGGCCATCCATGTCGCGCGGGCGCTCGACAGCGCGTTTCCGGACGGCGTGTTCCTGGTGCCGTTGTCCGGGTTGCGCGATGACCGGCTATTGCCCGGCACCGTGGCGGCCGCGCTCGGGCTGGCCGGGGAAGCGGCCCCGGCCGGGGTGGCGGGGCTGCTGCCCCGGCTGAGCGGCAAGCGCTTGCTGCTCATCCTGGACACCTGCGAGCACCTGCTCGACGAGTGCGCCGCCTTCGCCGACCGGCTGCTGCGCGACGCGGACGGGCCGCGGCTGATCGCTACCAGCCGGCAGGCGCTTGACGTGCCCGGCGAGGTTGTCTACCCGATAACGCCGCTGGCCGTGCCCGACGACGGCGGTGACGCGCTCGCGCTGTTCACCGACCGGGTCCAGGCGGTGATGCCCGGGTTCCAGGACACGGACGAGAATCGCGCGCAGGTCGTCATGCTGTGCCGGGGCCTGGACGGCATCCCGCTGGCCATCGAGTTGGCGGCGGTGCGGATCCGCGCGGCGGGCCTGGCGGAGATGCTCACCCGGCTCGGTGACCGGCTGCGCCTGCTCGGCGGTACCGGGGGCCAGGGACCTGGGCGGCACCAGACGCTTCGGGCGACGATCGGCTGGAGCTATGAGCTGTGCTCGCCGGCCGAGCGGCTGCTGTGGGCGCGGCTGTCGGTGTTCGCCGGGGAGTTCGGGCTGGAGGCGGCCGAGCAGGTCTGCACGGGTGACGGGCTGGCCAGCGAGCGCCTTGTCGACACCCTGGTCGGGCTGGTTGACAAGTCGATCGTCACCCGCGTCGACAGCGACCTCGGCGCCCGGTACCGGCTGCTCGACACAATCAGGGAGTTCGGCGCGGAGTTGCTCGCCGACAGCACGCCGTACCGGCGCCGGCACCGGGATTACTTCCTCGCCCTGGCCCGTGCCTTCGGCGCGGCGTTCTTCGGCCCCGGCCAGGCCGATGAGGTGCGGCGGCTGAGTGCCGACCAGGCCAACCTGCGGCTGGCCCTGGAGTGCTTCCTGGACGACCGGGATGACTCAGCTGGCCGGGCGCGGGCCGGGCTGGAGATGGCCACCTCGCTCTGGGGATTCTGGGTGTCCACCAGCCAGCTGGGCGAGGGGCGCTACTGGCTGGGGCGGATGCTAGACCAGGCACCTGGCGCGAGCAGGGACCAGGCGGTCGGCGCCTGGCTGGGCGGCCTGTTCATGGACGGCCAGCTGGCCCAGGACGACATCGCGCGGGTGCTCAAGCAGCTGCACTCGGCCGTGGCCGCCAGCGGCGACGTGGCCGGCCTCGCTTGGACGGACTGCTTCATCGCGCTGGCCAGCGCGATGCGCGGCAACCCGGGCGGCACTGATGCCGCCTATGCCAGCGTCCTGGAGCGGTTCACCCGGCTGGGTGACCCGCGCGGCCTGGCCGTCAGCTTGCTCTGCAAGGCCATCGTCCACCTGCTGCACAAGGAACTGGCGGCGGCGATCGCCGAGTGCGACCAGGTGCTGAGCCGCCTGCCCGAGGGAGAATGCTGGCTGCGCGGCTGGGCGCTATTGTGGCGGGGCCTCGCGTCCTGGCGGGCGGGGGACGCGGCCACGGCGGCCGAGTGCTACCGCGCCGGGCTTCGGCTGCGCCAGGGTCCCGGGTCGCAGAACATGCTGCAGGCGGCGCCGTTCCTGGACGGGATGGCGTGGCTGGCGGCGGCCGAGGGCGACTACGGGCGCGCCGCGCGGCTGCAGGGCGCCGCCGACCGCATATGGGCGTCGGCGGTCAGCGTCCCCCGGCTCGCCATTTCCCTGCTGAACCGCCAGGACGAGCTGGCCCGCCAGCAGGCCCGGGCGGCGCTCGGCCAGCCGGAGTTCGAGCGCCGGTACGCGGCCGGGGCGCTAGCTGACCTGCCAGAAGTGCTGCGATTCGCCCTCGCCGGGCCGGGGGCCGCCGAGCCCGGCCCGGCGCTCACTGACGCCGCGCGGGAGCTGGCGGGGCAGGCGGCTGACCCGGCCCCGGGCGCGCAACCACCTGCCCCCAGCGCATGGGACGTGCTGACCGTCCGCGAGCGGGAGGTCGCGGCCCTGGTCGCCCAGGGCCTTACCAACCGGGATATCGCCGGCCGGCTGGTGGTGTCCAAGCGAACGGTGGACGCCCACGTGGAGCACATCCTGGCCAAGCTCGGCTTCGCCTCGCGGGTCCAGGTCGCCGCTCTCGCGCGGATTCCCCCGCAAGCCGGGCAGGAGATGGCCCTAGGCCCGGCCCGCTAGGTGCCGGCCTGGCAGATGTCGCTTATGTGGCCATTGGCTACCTTGCTGGCATGACATATGCTTCT
>JAICUO010000890.1 GCA_025935815.1 Streptosporangiaceae bacterium | reverse complement strand
GCCGGTGACGCCGAGCAGGAGCTGCGAGGCCGCCGCCGGGAACGGCAGCGCGGGCTCGCTGGAACTGTGCTCGCCGGAACTGTGCTCGCCAGTACCGGGGGCACCGCCCGGGTTGCGGGCAGAGCCGTCGGCGCGCAGCAGCAGCGGCGGCGGGTGGCCCGCGCAGACCAGCGACAGGCGGGCCGGCTCCCCGGGCCCGTCCAGGCGGATCTCCCCGTGCAGCAAGGTGATGAACCGGCCGCGCGTGCCCTCGTTGAGGATGAGCCGGTTGAGCCGGCCGGTGACCTCGGCGATGTCGTGGCCTTCAGCGGCGAGAATCCGCAGGCTGTTACGGGCCAGCCCGGTCACCGCGGCCGCCTCGGGGCCCGTGCCGCAGACGTCGCCGATGGCGAACCGCCAGCGGTTCACCGTCTCGTGGCCCGGCCGGTCAGCACCGCCGTCAGCAGCGCCGTCACCAGCGGCTGGGGACCCCACCGGGAAGATGTCGTAGAAGTCGCCGCCGACCTCGTTCGCCTCCCCGGCCGCCTCGTACTCGGCGGCCAGCTCAACGCCAGGGATGACGGGCAGCTCGGGTGGCAGCAGGGTGTGCTGCAGCGCGTGGCTGGTCGCCTGCTGGCGCTCGTACAGGCGGGCGTTGTCGAGGGCGAGCGCGGCGCGGCGGGTCAGGTCCTCGGCCAGCCCGAGGGACTCCCGCGACGGCGGGTCGGCCCACCGGCGGTCCCCGCGCGGCCGGCCGATCACGACCATGCCCAGTCCCCGGCCGCGGGCGGTCAGCGGGAAGCACCACGCCGCGTCCGACGCCATCCGCGCGATCCGCAGGCTGGCTCCGGACGGGACGGCGAGCGACCAGCTGGTGCCGTGCCCGGGCATCACCGGGCGAAGGGCGGGCGGGGCGAGGTGACCGAGGAGGCTGGCGAGATCGTCGATCCGGGCCTCGTCCTCATGCCATACGTAGGCCGGCCGCAGCTCGCCGGCCGCCTCGGCCAGGAACACCGCGCACCACGCGGCGAGCCGGGGCACCATCAGCTGCGAGGTCAGCGCGATCGCCTGACGCTGGTCCAAGGTGGTTGACAGCAGCTCACTGGCCTCGGCGAGGAAGGCGACCCGGCCCCGGCGGACCCGCTCGAGCTCGGACAGGCGCAGCCGCTCCAGCGACATCGCGACCCGGTCGGCGACCCCTTGCAGGCGGCGGGAGTCCTCGTCGGTGAACACCCCGCCGTCGGCCGCCCCCACGCCGAGCACGCCGGTAACGCGCCCGTCCACCAGGAACGGCACCGACAGCTGCGACCGGGCGTCGCCGCTGGGTAGCGCTACCAGCCCGGGCGGCGCTGTCAGCTGCTCCGGCGCGGCGACGCCCACGGTGGCGCGGACCCGCAGCTCGCCGTCCTCGTCGGCGAGCAGCGCGTAGGCCGCGTCGGCGCCGACCGCGTCCCTGGCCGCCTCCACCGTGCGCCGGACGAGCTCATCGAAGTCCAGGTTCCCCAGCCCGCGCTGCGGCAGCTTCGGCCGCCGTCCCCGGTCGTCCCCGCCAGCAGTGTCCCGGGTGGCGTCGGGGGCGCCCGCGGCCGCGGGGGCCTCGTCCTTCGCGGTTCCCTGGCCGGCGTCAGGATCCTCGCGGCCCGGTACCGGCAGGCGGAACCACACCGTCTTGGCGGCCGCCGCGTACGTCACCCCCCACTCGGAGGCGAGGGCGGAAGGGAGCAAGAGGCCACGGCCTCGTTCGGCGTCGGCATTGCCCGCGGAGACGGCCGCAGCGGGCAGGGCGCGGGCCGGGTGCTGGTCGGTGACCTGGACCTCGACCCACGGGCTGGTCCCGGCGGCGAGCCGCACGTAGACCTCCAGCTCGGTGCCCGCGTGCTGGACGCCGTTGGCGACCAGCTCGCTGACGAGCAGGACGGCGTCGTCAACCATCTCTTCCGGCAGGCCCCAGGCGCGCAGCGCGCCGCGCGTGAACGAACGGGCGCGAGAGGGCGCCGTCGGCTCCGGGGACAGGGATGCCCGGGCCGTGAAATCCGCGCCGTCAGCCACCTGCTACATCGCCTTCGGTGATCGCGTCACCTGACAATCGTGACAGACTTGGGGAATCATTGCTTCCCTAAGCGCGGAGACTATTCGGAGGACGCATGGACCTGTCCGATGAGGCGCGCTATTCAGACGCCGACCTGGAGCCATTGCGTGCCGCATTGCTCGCGCTCAGTAATGGAGATTTCCGCCCGCGCGCCGAAGTCGCCCGTAACGGCGCCAGCCCCGGCAATGGCGCCAGCGCCGGCAATGGCGACGCGCTCAGCCGTATCTGGCCCCTGGTCGACGCGGTCGGCGCCGAGCTCAGCGCGCTGAATGACGAGGTCGCGCGGCGGGCCCAGCAGGTCCGGGACATCGCCATGGTTATCACCGCGGTGTCCAAGGGCGACCTGACGCGGAAGGTGACCGTCGACGTCCAGGGCGAGATGCAGCAGCTCAAGCAGACGGTGAACACGATGGTGGACCAGCTGTCCGGGTTCGCCGACGAGGTCACCCGCGTCGCCCGCGAGGTCGGCACCGAAGGCCGCCTCGGCGGCCAGGCG
>JAICUO010000610.1 GCA_025935815.1 Streptosporangiaceae bacterium | reverse complement strand
GACGGGTCGGCCAGCTTCAGGCAGACCGCTTGCTTGAGGTAGGGGCGCAGCAGCAGGTGCGCCGCCGGGTCCGCGCGCGGGCCGCGCATCAGCGCCGCCTGCTTCTCATCGAGCGCGATTACCTCGCTGATCGCCGACAGGGGCAGGATGTCCCCGCCAGCGCGCAGCGTGGTAGCGCCGACCTCGATCCGGACCGCGCTCCAGGCCAGCAGGAAGCCGCCGATCACGACCACGAACGCGGCGTAGATGATGATCGCCACCACGACGCTGAAGCCGGCGAACAGCTCCGCGCCCAGCAAGGCGATCACCGGAACCGACAGGAGCCAGTAGCTGAGCGGCACGCGCAGCCGTTCGCGGTAGGAGCCCATGCACTCCACGGTAGTTGGTTGAATAGAACCATGGTGTGGCGGGGAGCCAGCAAGATGCACGGCCTGGTACGCCAGCGCTTCGCGTCCGAGGGCATGGTCGCTCATGACCGGGCTGCCGACGGCAGCGTGGTCGACGGCAGCGTGGTCGACAGCGGTGCTGCCAACAGCGGTGTGGCCGGCAATGGGGCGGCGATCGCCCCGGCCGCCGACGGCCGCGTGCCCGGCGAAGCCGGGCCGCCGGTATCGGGGGAGGTGCCACGGTGGCTGCGCGCCGCCGCCGCCTGGGCGTGGCGGATCCTGCTCCTGGCGGGCGCGCTCTACATCATCGCCAGGGTCGCGGCGGTCCTGTACGTCGTGGTGGTCCCGTGCGCGGCGGCACTGCTCCTCACGGCGCTGTTGCAGCCCCTGGCGGCGAGACTGAGGCGGCGCGGCTGGCCGCCGCTGGCGGCGACCTGGTGCACCCTGCTGGGGGCCATCATCGTGCTCGCCGGGGCCACCGCGCTGGCAACGGCGCGGGTGCAGGCCGAGTACCCGGCGCTGCTGGCCCAGTTGCGGCACACCACCGCGCAGATCCAATCCTGGCTGTCCGGCGCGCCCTTCCACCTGAAGACCGGCAACCTTGACAAGGCCTCCAGCGCCATCGTCAAGTACATCAGCCAGCATCAGTCGGTCGTCGAGGGCACCGTCGTCACCGGCGGCCGGATCGCCGCCGAGGTCCTCGCGGGCGTGGTGCTCACGTTCTTCGTCACGTTCTTCCTGATCAAGGACGGTCGCAAGATCTGGGTGTGGCTGATCCACCGCGCCCAGCCCCAGAACAAGGCCCGCATCGACCAGGCCGGGCGCTCCGCCTGGCAGGCGGTCGTCTACTACGTGCGGGGAACCGTGGTGGTGGCCGCGATCCACGCCATCGTCATGGGCATCACGCTGTCGGTCATGAACGCGCCGCTGGCGGTCCCGCTGGCTCTGTTCATGTTCCTGGCCGCGTTCGTGCCGCTGGTCGGCGTCCTGGTGGCGGGCGGGCTGGCCATCTTGGTCACGCTGGCCGCCAACGGCTGGCCGGAGGCGGTCATCGTGCTCGGCGTCCTCGTGGTGATGAACCAGCTGGAAGGGCACCTGCTGCAGCCTCAGATCGTTGGGAAGATGGTGCGCCTGCACCCGTTGGCCGTCATCTTGGTGCTCGCCGTCGGCGGCGTCGTGGCCGGCATCGCCGGCGCCGTGGTGGCCGTCCCGATCACCGCGGCGCTGTCTCGCGCGATACCCGAGCTGCGCGGTGAGGACCCCGTCGAGGCAGGCACCGCGGACGCCGGGCCAACGGGCGACCCGGGATAGACAGGAGCTAGGATGACCGACGCTGACAACGATGTCGTGGGGGGCGTGGACGTGCTGATCACGCGGCTGGACCCGGGCGTTCCGCTGCCGTCGTACGCTCATCCCGGCGATGCTGGCGCTGACCTCGTCACCGCGGAGGACTTCTCGCTCGCGCCCGGAGAGCGCGCGGTGGTCCGGACGGGCGTCGCGATCGCGCTGCCCGCCGGGTACGCGGCCTTTGTCCACCCCCGGTCGGGGCTGGCCGCCAGGCACGGGGTGACGGTGGTCAACGCGCCGGGTACTGTCGACGCGGGGTACCGTGGCGAGATCAAGGTAACGCTGCTGAATACCGACGCGCGGCACCCGGTCTCGTTCCGCCGCGGGGACCGGATCGCGCAGCTCGTGGTCCAGCGGGTGGAGTACGTTTCGTTTCGTGAGGTAGACGCCCTGCCCGGGTCCGTCCGGGGCGAGGGCGGCTTCGGCTCAACCGGCGGTCACGCCGGAGTAGAGGAGATGAGCGGTGTTCGGTCGGCGACGTAGCGGCAGCCACGCCCGGGGCGGCAGGCCCCGGCCCGCGGAGGCGCCCGGCCCGGACCTGGCCGACGACCTGGACCAGCCTGCGGCGACCGATGAGGCCGCGGGCGCGGCTGGGCCGGAGTTCGGCGGCGGCCCGTGGGACGCGGCCGAGGAGTATCCCGTGCTGGACAGGGTGGACCTCGGGAGCCTGCTGGTCCCGGTGACGCAGGAGTACGAGGTCCAGATCGTGTTCGCCGAGCAGCAGGGCGCCTGGGTCAACGTGCGCCATGGCGACAGCCAGCTGCAGCTCCAGGCGTTCGCCGCGCCCAAGCGGGAGGGGATCTGGCCAGACGTCCGCATGGAGATCATCGCCGAGATCGCGGGCGCGGGCGGCCAGAGCCAGGAGCGGGAGGGGCCGTTCGGCCCGGAGCTGCTCGCCCAGGTCCCCGCCCAGCCGGGCACGCCCTCAGCCGGGCTCATCCCGGTGCGGTTCATCGGCGTTGACGGCCCGCGCTGGTTCCTGCGGGCGCTCATCAACGGCCCGGCGGCGGTGGAGCCGGAAGCCGCGGCCGCCCTTGAGGCGCTGATCCGCGAGGTCGTCGTGGTCCGCGGCGATCACCCGATGCCGCCCAAGGACCTGCTGGAGCTGCGGCTACCCGCCGAGGCGGCCCAGGCCCTGGCCGAGCAGCAGGCAGCCGCCGCTGCTCAGCAGGGCCAGGACGGCCAGCCGGGCCAGCCGGGCCAGCCGGGCCAGGGAGGGGGCTTCCCCTTCAACCCCTTCGAGCGCGGCCCGGAGATGACCGAGACCCGCTAATGGCGGCTACTTCGCGGTGAAGAGGCGCTCCAGCTCTTCCTCGACGTCCTCGGTGGTGACGAAGAACAGCTCATCGCCAGGCTGCAACGGGTCCTGGGGCTGGGGGACGAGCACCCGGCCCTCGCGCAAGATCGCCACGAGCGCGGCGTCGGCCGGCCACTGGATCGAGCCGACCTGCTGACCGGCCAGCGGCGCGTCGGAGGGCATGGTGAGCTCGACCAGGCTCGCCTCACTGTGCCCGAAGGTCATCAGCCGGACCAGGTCGCCCACGCTGACCGCCTCCTCGACCAGCGCGGACAGCAGGCGCGGCGTGGAGACCGCCACGTCGACTCCCCACGACTCGTTGTAGAGCCAGTCGTTGCCCGGGTGGTTAACCCGCGCCACGACGCGCGGCACGCCGTACTCGGTCTTGGCCAGCAGCGCGACGACCAGGTTGACCTTGTCATCGCCGGTCGCGGCGACGACCACGTCACAGCGGTCGAGCGCGGCGTCATCCAGCGAGCTGATCTCGCACGCGTCGGCCAGCAGCCATTCCGCGCGGGGCACGCTGTCGACCTTGATCGCCCGGGGGGAGGCGTCGATGAGCAGTACCTCATGCCCGTTCTCCAGCAGCTCGCGGGCGATGGAGCGGCCCACCGCGCCCGCTCCGGCAATCGCTACCCGCATCAGTGACCGCTCCTTTCCCGCGCGGCGAACGCGGCCGCGATCCGGTCGATCTCGCTTTCCAGGGCAATGACGTGGACCACGTCGCCCTCCTGAAGCATGGTCCCCGGCAACGGGACGATCGCCTCGCCCAGCCGGTCGATGTAGGCGATCCGGGTCCCGGCCGAGGCCTCCAGCGCCTTGACCGGCTCGCCGATCCAGGACGGGGAGACGCTCACCTGGGTCAGCACCACCTTGCCGGTCGCATCCCGCCACAGCGGCTCCGACCCCTCCGGGAGCAGCTTGCGCAGCATCTGGTCGGCCGTCCAGCGCACCGTGGCAACCGTCGGGATGCCGAGCCGCTCGTACACCTCGGCGCGGCGCGGGTCGTAGATGCGCGCGGCCACCTGACGCACGCCAAAGGTCTCCCGGGCCACCCGGGCCGCGATAATGTTGGAGTTGTCGCCACTGCTGACGGCGGCGAAGCCATCGGCGCGCTCGATTCCCGCCCGGGACAGGACCTCGCGGTCGAACCCGATGCCGGTCACGCGCTCGCCTTTGAACGCGGGGCGCAGGCGCCGGAAGGCCTCCGGATCCCGGTCCACCACGGCGACCGTACTGCCCCGGTCCTCCAGGATGTGAGCGAGCGTCGAGCCGACCCGCCCGCAGCCCATGATCACGATATGCACGACCAGTCCTTTCGCGGTCTGTCATCGCCCCGGCGGCCGAGCCGGACGCCCCGCCAAAGGTATGCCCTTGCATGGGAGAATGCGACCCAAGATTAGGAAGGGACTCACCTGTGAGTTTTGAGCTGGGCGAGCTCGTCGAGGTCGACCTCGCCGACATCGCTCAAGGTGGCTGGTGCGTCGCGCGGCCACCGGGGATGCCGGTGATGTTCGTGCGGCACGCCCTGCCCGGTGAGCGGGTCCGCGCACGGGTGACCGAGGTCTCGTCCAAGTTCGCGCGGGCCGACGCCGTGGACATCGTGCGGGCGTCCCCGGACCGGGTGGAGCCGCCGTGCCCGAGCGCCCGCCCAG
>JAICUO010000090.1 GCA_025935815.1 Streptosporangiaceae bacterium | reverse complement strand
GCCGACTGCGCGGCGTTCCCGCGCTGGGCGTCCCGGCCGAAGATCATCATCGGCGGCGCGGGCGCCGCCAAGACCCCGCGGCTGGCCGCCAAGTACGCCGACGAGTTCAACGCCGCGCTGTGCCCGGTCGACGAGCACAAGGCGCGCTTCGACAACTTCCACCGCAAGTGCGAGGAGGTCGGCCGGGACCTGCCGGCGGCCCGGCTGTCGGCCACGGTGCCGGTCGCCCTGGGCACCGACGAGGCCGACCTGGAGGCCCGGATGACCGCCTTCGGCCAGGCGGCCGGGCTGGTGAACAACGCCGGCGTCAAGGGCCACGGCGCCGACGGCGCCCGCCAGGTCCGTGATGTCTTGAAGCGGCTGGCGGACCAGGGCACCGACACGACGTACTTCCACGTGTACGGCCCCGCCGACGTCGACCATATCCGCCTGCTCGGCAGCGAGGTCCTGGCCCGCATGTAGCCGGCCCCGCCGCGACCACCTGGCGAGGCGCCCCGCCTGCGGCGGGGCGCCTCGCTTGTGCGCCCGCACAACGGTCGCGCGGAAAAGCTTGTTTCGCCGCGTGGATGCCCCTCGGCCGGTGCTCGGGCAGCATGAGGTACGTGGGACAAGCCGAGTTGCGGACCGAGGGGCGCGGGTGCCGCCGCCTTTTGTGGCATAGCACAAAACGACTGCCGGGCGGTGCCCGGTGAGCTCCGGTCCCGTCCACGTTGACCTGCTGCCCGGGCCGCCGGCCGACTGGCAGCCGGGCCCCGGTGAACCGCGGCTGCCCAGGCCGCCGGAGCCACGGCTCGCGCCCCGCTCGGCGTACGTCGTCCAGCGCTTCGTGAAGCCCAACTGGCTCAACCGGCGGGTCGGGGCGCTGGTCGAGCGGCTGCCGCTGGCCCGGCGCGCGTTCACGGTCGCCGAGCGCAAGTCCAAGGAGGACCTGTTCGGCTGCCGGATGTGCGGCCAGTGCGCGCTGCCCGTCACGGGCTATTCGTGTCCCATGGGCTGCCCCAAGGAACTGCGCAACGGCCCGTGCGGCGGCGTCGGCCCCGGCGGCGCCTGCGAGGTGTACCCGGATCGCCGGTGCGTGTGGGTCGTCGGCTACGAGCGGGCGGCCAGCCAGGGTCACGCCGATGACCTGCGCCGGCTGCAGCGGCCGGTGGATCACCGGCGGTTCGGCGAGAGCTCGTGGCTGAACTACTGGGCCGGGCGTGATGACCACCTGTGGACTGATAACGACGGACTGGCCAGCCCGCCGGTCATGGGAGATCAAGAATGAGCGCTTTGCGGGACCGGCTGGCTTCGGGTGCGTTCACGATTACCTCGGAGCTGAACCCGGTGCGCGGCGGCTCGGCCGAGGCGATGAAGGAGCGCGCCCGGCTGCTGCTCGGCTGGGTGGACGCGGTCAACCTCACCGACAACCAGGGGGCGCACGTCCGGATGTCCAGCTGGGCCTCGGCGATCGCCGCGCGGGAGGCCGGGCTGGAGCCGATCATGCAGATGACCTGCCGGGACCGTAACCGGATCGCGCTGCAGTCGGACCTGCTGGGCGCGGCGTCGGTCGGCCTGACCAACCTGCTGTTCATGACCGGCGACTACCCGAAGTTCGGCGACCACCCGGGGGCCAAGCCGGTCTTCGACCTCGACAGCGTCACGATGCTGTGGACCGCGCGGAAGATGCGCGACGAGGGCAAGCTGCTGAGCGGCAACGAGCTGAAGCCCCCGCCGTCGGGTCTGTTCCTCGGGGCGGTGGAGAACCCGTTCGCGCCGCCTGAGGAGTTCCGCGCCGCCCGCGCGGCGAAGAAGATCGCCGCCGGGGCGCAGTTCATGCAGACCCAGTACGTGTTCGACGTGGCGGCCTTCGAGCGCTGGGTGGGCGCACTGCGCGATGAGGGGCTGACGCAGCGGTGCTCGCTCCTCGCCGGGGTCGGGGTCGTCCGGTCGCTGCGCGCGCTTGACTTCATGTCCTCGGGCAAGGTGCCCGGCGTGAGCGTGCCGGACTTCGTGCAGCGGCGGCTGCGCGGGGTCCATCCCGACTCGGTCGCCGAGGAGGGCGCTAAGCTCGCCGCCGAGGTGATCGCGCAGGTCAAGGCCATGCCCGGGGTAGCCGGGGTGCACCTGCTGACGGCCGGCTACGAGAAGAAGGTGCCGGACCTGCTGGAGATGGCCGGCGTCGCCGGCGGGCGCGGCCCCGGCAGCGTTACCTCCAGCGCCGCCACCTCCAGCGCCGCCACCTCCAGCGCCGCCACCTCCAGTGCCGCCGCCGTGAAAGCCGCCGCCCCCGATATCGCCGCCGCGGGCGCGTAGCGGGTAGCGCGATGCAGATTGACGTGCGGCCAGTGCGCCGGCTCCGGGAGTCGGCGGCGGTGCGGGCCGTGTTCCCGCCAGTGCTGGAGGCGCTGGCCGCCTCCGCGGCCGACCTCGCCGGGCTGCGGGTGGTCGGGGACTGGATCCAGTACAAGGCCAACTTCCGCGACCCCGTCATGGCCCGGCCGGTGCTGGCCCCCGGTATGCCGGACGGCGAGGCGGACTCCTGGGAGATAGCCGTCGACTTGCGCCGGTGCGCCGCCGACGGCGCCGACGTGAGCGGGGCGATGGCGGCCGCGCTGGCCGAGGCGGTCCCGCAGGCAGGCGGGCGCGATGCCGCCCCGTCGCCGGCCGGCGACGGACGGGTGTGGCTGGAGCCATGGGTGCCCGGGTCGGCCAGCCTCGCCTGGGGATTCAACGCGCTGTTCTGGCAGGCGCTCGCCGACTGGGAGAAGGCCAGCGGCCGGGAGTACGAGCAGTCGCTGCCCGGCGGCGAGACGGCCGCCCGGGACACTGCCGCCGCCCGGGACCTGATCCTCGGCCTGTTCAAGACCTGGGACGAGCTGCAGGCGCGGCGCGCGCTGCCCGAGGAGCTCTACGTCCTGGAGCTCGGCGTCGGCAACGGCGGGCAGGCCCGCACCTTCCTGGATGAGTTCCTGGCGCTGGACCGCCGTCACGGGCGCGGGTACTACCGGCGGCTGCACTACCTGATGGGCGATTACTCCCCGCACGTGCTGGACCGGGCGCGGCAGGCGGTGGGCCAGCACGGCGAGCGGGTCAGCGGCCTGGTCCTGGAGGCCACCCGGCTATCGGGCAGCGTCGGCTTCCTGGCCGGCAAGGCGTTCCTGGTCTACATCTCCAACGTCTACGACAACCTGCCGACCGATGAGGTGGCCGCCATCCGCGGCCGCAACTACCTGGTGCAGGTGCGCTCCTACCTGCCGCCCGGGCCGGCCTCGGCGATCGCGGAGCGATTCGGGATGCCGCCCGCCGACCTGGCCCCGCTCATCCAGCGGCTGCTGCGGATCGGCCCGGAGCTGCTGAGCGAGTCGCTGCCCGAGCGCTTCGGCGACACCGGGCAGGCGACGGCGTTCTGGCAGGCGGCGTGGCAGGCGCTGCGCCAGGCTGAGCGGTACGTGCCCCTGGAGGGCCTGGACACCTACCAGGTGACCCCGTCGGTGACCGGCGAGATCCTGCGCCCGCTGCTGTCGGCCGAGGGCGACGTGCGGATGCACGTCAGCAACGGGACCCTGGCCAGCTTCGCCGACACCCTGCCGCTGCTGCACCCGTTCGGGCGGGTGGTCTGCCACGACCTGTTCACCACCGCGCCCGGTGAGTACCACAACGGCTTCTTCGGGCCCGGCAAGTACGACGGGTCGGTGGTCAACTGGGTCAACGGGCCGCTGCTGGCCCTGCTGGCCAGCCGCCGCGGCTTCGACGTCCAGTTCAGCCCGTTCACGCAGCGGCCGGGAACGCACATCAAGACCCTGACCGCGCAGGTCCGGGACTAGCGAGGTGACCATGACGCCCTGGAGCGTGTACCTGCCGACGACCGTGGTCGGGTCCTACTCGGTGCCCGAGTGGCTGGAGCGGCTGAAGACCGAGTACTACCAGCGGCGGATCAGCGCCGCGCACCTGGGCGAGATCTACGAGGTGGCGATCAAGGCCGCGGTCAAGGACCAGGAGCTGGCCGGGATCGACATTGTCTCCGACGGTGAGCTGCGCCGCGATAACGACATCGACTACTTCCTGGCCCGCGTTCCCGGGGTGCACATCGCGCAGCGGGCCAAGTCCGATTACTACGACTATTACGAGGCAGAGGTCACCGCGCCGCTGCCGGAAGACGACAAGACGTCGCTGGGCCTGGCGGCGGACTTCGCGTTCACGCGGACGCTGACCGACCGTCCCATCAAGTTCTCCTTCACCGGGCCGTTCTCGCTGTCGCGGCGGGTCACCGACACGGCCTACGCCGACCCCGCCGACCTGGTCCGCGCCCTGGCGCGGCGGCTGAACGCGGAGGCGCGGCTGCTGGCCGGCGCGGGCGCCACCTTGCTGCAGATCGACGAGCCGTTCCTGGCCGGCTACCCCGAGCAGGCCGAGCTGGCCATCGAGGCGGTCAACATCGTGACCGACGGCATCCCCGTGACCTGGGCGCTGCACGTCTGCTACGGAAACCGCTATGCCCGGCCCTCCTGGGAGGGACATTACGACTTCCTGTTCCCCGCCGTGCTGGCCGCGCGGGTGGACCAGCTCGTCTTGGAGTTCGCCCGCAAGGGCCTGGAGGACCTGCACCTGATCAAGGAGAATGACTGGCGCTCCCACCTGGGCCTGGGCGTGATCGACGTGAAATCCGCCACAGTGGAATCACCCGATCTCGTGGCCGCGCGGATCAGGCGCGCGCTGGAATTCGTGCCCCCCGGACGGCTCATGATCAATCCCGATTGCGGGCTTCGACACCTCGCGCCGGATGTGGCACGACGCAAGCTTCGCGCTATGGTTGCTGGCGCGGCGATTGTCCGCGGCGAGCTGGGGCTGCCCGCAGTGCCGACTCGGGGGGACACAGTGCCAGCTGGCGCGGCAGAATAATAACCAATCAAACCTATCGTTTTGGGAGACAAAGCGGCTCCCGTAGCCCAGGAGATAAGCATGAGCAGCGGATTCCTCTTCACTTCCGAGTCGGTGACGGAGGGGCACCCCGATAAGATCGCGGACCAGATCTCGGACGCGGTCGTTGACGCGGCCCTCGCCGGGGACCCGCTGTCCCGGGTGGCCTGCGAGACCTTGCTGACCACCGGCCTGATCGTCGTCGCCGGCGAGATCACCAGCAGCTCGACCATTGACTACCAGGCGCTCGCGCGCAAGGTGGTCAACGAGATCGGATACGACAACGGCGAGTACTACTTCGACGGCAACGCGGTCGGCGTCATCGTGGCGGTCGACAAGCAGTCCCCGGACATCGCGCAGGGCGTGGACACCGCGCACGACTCCCGGGTCGGCGGCTCGGAGGACCCGCTGGACAGGATCGGCGCCGGCGACCAGGGCATGATGTTCGGCTACGCCACCAACGAGACCCCGGAGTACATGCCGGCCCCCATCATCTGGGCGCACCAGCTGTCCAAGAAGCTGTCGGAGGTCCGCCACTCCGGCGTGCTGCCCTACCTGCGGCCCGACGGCAAGACCCAGGTCACCGTCCGTTACGACAACAACGGCCGGCCGGAGGGCATCGAGAAGGTCCTCATCTCCACCCAGCACCAAGACGGCGTGGAGTCCAAGCTGCCGGACGCCTTGTGGAGCGAGGTCGTGCTGCCGGTGCTGCCGGAGGGCCTGTTCGACCCGGCCAAGCTCCGCGAGGAGTTCTACTGCAACCCGACCGGGCGGTTCGTCATCGGCGGCCCGGTCGGCGACACCGGCCTGACCGGCCGCAAGATCATCGTCGACACCTACGGCGGCTTCGCCCGGCACGGCGGCGGCGCGTTCTCCGGTAAGGACCCGTCCAAGGTGGACCGGTCCGCCGCGTACGCGGCCCGCTACGTGGCCAAGAACATCGTCGCGGCCGGCCTGGCCGACCGGGCCGAGGTCCAGGTCGCCTACGCGATCGGCGTCGCCCGCCCGCTGTCGCTGCTGATCGAGACGTTCGGCACCGAGAAGATCGGGCAGGCCAGGATCGCCGGGCTGGTCAACGAGCACTTCGACCTGCGCCCCGGCGCGATCGTGCGCGACCTTGACCTGCGCCGGCCGATCTACCAGCCGACCGCCGCCTACGGTCACTTCGGCCGCATCGAGGCAGACGGCTTCACCTGGGAGCGGACCGACAAGGCGGCCGCGCTCAAGGCGGCCGCTGGCCTCTAGGTCCCTGTCCGGGCGGCAGCCGCACCCGCGGTGCCGAGTCTCGATTTAGCATCAGTGCCATAACGAAACGTGCCCGGCTAGCGCAACCGCTAGCCGGGCACGTTTCGTGTGCGGCTGGTGCTGGAGTTACTGAAGGGGCGGGAATTTTGTGCTGTGACTCAGTGCCCGGACACGGTTCTTTGGGGAGAACCGCATTGTCCCCGATAACCGTGCGTGTAAGTCTCACCGGTAGGCTGACTCACTCAGCGGGCGGCGGAGAGGGGGGCGCGCTGGGTGTTCGCGGTGACGAGGATGTGCGCTCTGCGAACATCCGCGCGCTATCCGAAACGTGATGAAAACGTTCTCATGACAAGTGCGTCACGGTGTTCAGGGACGACGATAATCACAACCAACACTCAGACGGCGTGTGTTACATAGACCAACCCAGGCAGTCAAAAGGCAGTGCAATGAGGCACCGTTTACCCGTGAACGACCTGTCCGCATGCATGCCTGCGGCGAGCGAGCCTTACTCTCGAGAGCCGCCCGGTGCCGTTCGGAATCATTTGTTGCGGTAGCCACGAGAAGGCAGGCAATTATGAAGGAATACGCACCCAGGAGATGGCGGCTGGCGGCCGCGCTCGCCTCGGTCCTCGCGGTCGGCGGCGTGCTGGCCGGATGCAGCTCCAGCTCGACCTCGAGCAGTTCCTCCGGCGGCGCGCCCGCCACGTCCTCTGGCGCTCCCGCGACATCAGCCTCCAGCGGCGGCGGCGGGGCCAGCGACACCTCGTCCTGCGGCAGCAAGCCGGGCGTCGCCGCGACCGGCACCCCGATCAACCTGGGCACGATCAACACCCAGCAGCCGGGCACCGACTTCACCGATATCGCGAACATGGCGCAGGCCTACTTCAACTGCGTGAACGCGAACGGCGGCGTCAACGGCCACCCGATCAAGTACTCCATTCAGACCGAGAAGACCGACCCGGCGCAGATCGCCTCCGACGCCAAGCAGCTCGTGCAGGGCGACCACGTGGTCGGCATCGTGGGTAATACCTCGATCCTCGAGTGCACGATCAACCACAAGTACTGGGAGGGCCTCGGCATCTACGTCATCGACTCGGGCATCGCCCCCGAGTGCTGGTCCACCCCCAACACCGCGCCGGTCAACATGGGCCCGCGCTACAGCTCAGACGGCGCGGTCCAGTACATGATCTCGCTGAAGGTCGACAAGATCGCCTTCGACCAGTCCAACGTCCCCGGCACTGACTACATCGCGGCCGGCCCGAAGGCGATCGCCGCCGCCGCGAACGTGCCGATCCAGACGTTCACCACGAACGTGCCGATCCAGAGCGCGAACTCCGTGGCGCTGCAGCTGGTGCAGGCGGCCGGGAAGAACGGCGCGGTGGTGCTGAACTTCACCCCGCCCGAGGCGCTGAAGATCCTGCAGGCGGCAGCCAAGCTGCACATCCAGAACAACGTCAAGGCGTGGGGCTGCTCCACCCCCTGCGACACCGACTTCCTCGCCAGCGCGCTCGGCACCGCCTTCGACAACAAGCTGTTCGTCAACGCGGAGCTGACGCCCGCGGACGGGACCAACACGCCGACGATGAACCTGTACCGGGCCATCCTCAAGCAGTACGGCTCTAACGTGTCCGGCGGCATCGGCTCGTTCAGCCAGTTCGGCTTCGTCGAGGCCCGGCTGGCGGTGCAGGCGCTGTCCACCGTCCAGGGCGACTACACCGTGGCGTCGGTGAACGCGGCCTTCAAGGCGCTCAAGGACGTCGAGACCGGCATGAACTGCGGGAAGTTCACCTATGGTGACTACCCGATGCACATCCCGAACAACGCGGACTACACGGTGACGCCGACCAAGGGCCAGATGCTGGTCGTTCCCGGCTCGGGATGCCTGAGCATCTCCACCGCTGACCCGCAGATCGCCCAGTACGTCAACCTCGCGGGCCGTGCCCCGGCGGACACGACGTCCCTCGGGTCCTGACGGCCCAGCCCAACCGGTAAGAAAGAGACAATGCCAAGCTGGTCAGAACTCCAGCCGTTCATCGTGAGCGGTCTCGCCCTGGGCGGGGTGTATGCCCTGTCCGGGGTGGGACTGGTGGTCTTGTACCGCGCCACGGGCGTGCTCTACCTCGCCTTCGGCGCGGTCGGGGCGATGGGGGCGCTGATCGCGTACTCGCTGATCTCGGCGGGCGCCCCCGGCTGGGCGGGGTGGATCGTCTGCGTCCTGTTCGGCGGGGTGCTGACGCTCGGCTACGGGATGATCTTCGGCCCCCCGCTCGCCAGGCGGGACCCGCTGGTCAAGGCGGTGGCCACGCTCGGCCTGACCCTCGTCCTGTTCGGGGTAATGGACCTGCTGTGGACCTCCAGCGGCGGCCAGGCGCGCTCCATCACGCTGCCCACCGACAACGGCGGGTTCAGCCTCGCGCAGATCCAGGTGACCTGGACCCAGGTGCTCTCGCTGGGCCTCGGCATCGCGCTGACCGTCGGCACCGGGGCGTTCCTGCGCTACACCAGCCTCGGCACGGCGATGCGGGCGATGGCCAACGACCGCGAGATCACCGCCACGCTGGGCGTGCCGGTGCGCCGGGTCGAGGCGGCGGCCTGGTTCGGCTGCGGCGTGCTGGGCGGGCTGGCCGGGCTGCTGCTGGCCGACCTGGTGGCGCTGGACGCCACCACGCTGACCTTCCTGGTGATCTCGTCGCTGGCCGCCGCGCTGATCGGGCAACTGCGCTCGATCCCGGTGACGTTCGGGGCGGCGCTGGTGATCGGCCTGGTGCACGACCTGCTCACTCCGATCACCCAGCTCACCGACTACCGTGACATGAGCCCGTTCGTGCTCGCGGCCATCGCGCTGCTGTGGGTGTCGCGCCACGGGACGGTCATGTCGCGCTCCCGCGAGGAGGCATAGTGGTCCAGACGACGGCCGCGCAGAAGACCGCCCCCGCCCCGGCCCGGCAGGGCTGGGCGGCGCTGCGGCGCCGGGACACCATCACCCGGCTGTCGGTGATCACGGCGCTGCTGGCGTTCACCCTGTTCGGGCTGCCGCAGCTGCTGAGCCTGTACTACACCGACGCGATGACCCAGGTCGCCGCCTACGCCATCGTGGCGCTCGGCCTCGGCATGCTCGTCGGCCGGGTCGGCCTGTACTCCCTCGGCCAGGTCGCCGTGCTCGCGATCGGCGCCTGGGCGGCCGCCCGGCTGCTGTTCGCCACCGGGCAGCCGTTCCCCGTCGTCTTGGTGGAGGCCGGCCTGATCACGATGCTGCTGGGGACGCTGATCGGGCTGCCCGCGCTGCGGCTGCGCGGGCTGTACTTCGCCCTGATCACGCTGATGCTGTCCGGCGCCATCACCGTGGTGCTCGCCACGGTGAACTTCCCCAACGGGGGCGGCGGCTTCACCGGGTACAACGGCGGCTCGCTGCACATCCCGGCGATCCGGCGGCCGTCGATCGCCGGCACCGACGTGGCGTACTACCGGTACGCGGTGGTGGTCGCGATCATCATGTTCGTGCTGGTGTACGCGCACATCAAGACCCGGCCGGGAAGGGCCTGGGCGGCGATCAGGCAAAGCGAGCCGGCCGCGCTGGCCGCGGGCATCAACATCACCTTCTACAAGATCTGGGCGTTCGCGCTCGCCTCGTTCATCACCGGGGTGGCCGGCGGGGTGCTGGCCGGCGCGGACCGGTTCCTGTACTCGATCGACTTCCACCCCCAGGACTCGATCGCGCTGCTGGCGGTCGTGCTGATGGGCGGGGTCTACAGCATGTACGGCGCGGTGATTGCCGCGCTGCTGAACTCGCTGCTGCCCGCCGCCTTGCAGGACTGGGGCGTGTCCCAGGACTGGCTCACGATCTTGTTCGGGATCGGAGTGGTGCAGGTGCTCACCACGGCGCCGGCCGGCATCGTGGACCAGTTCCCCCGGGACATGAAGCGGCTCGGCGGGCTGCTGTGGCGGCTCGTGCGGCGGCCCGCACCCGGTGCGCCCGCGGCATCCGCCCCGCCGGGCGCCCCGGGCGCCCCGGGTGCCTCCCGTGGAGGTAAGGCGTGATCCAGGTCGATAACCTCACCGTCAGGTACGGCGGCGTCACGTCGCTCGACGGGATGACCCTGGCCTTCGAGAAGGGCACCTGCGGCCTGATCGGGCCGAACGGCGCGGGCAAGACGACGTTCTTCAACGTGCTGTCGGGGTTCGTCCGCCCGGCATCCGGCACGGTGCGGGCGTTCGGGACCGACCTGCTGGCGCTGCCGCACTTTCGCCGCGCCCGGTGGGGGGTGCGCCGGACCTTCCAGACCGAGCAGGCCATCGAGCAGCTGTCGGTCTACGACAACGTCGCGATGATGGCCTCATCCCTGCGCGGCGGGGCGCGCCGCGCCGACGTGCTCGCCGCGATCGAGTTCGTGGGCATCGGCGCGTCGTCGTACGCCCCGGTGGGCACCCTGGGCGCCGGGCAGCGGCGGCTGGTGGAGGTCGCCCGCGCCGTGGCCGGCAAGCCCCGGCTGATCCTGCTCGACGAGCCCGCCGCCGGGCTGCCCGACGAGGAGACCGCGCACCTGGCCGCGGTGATCAAGTCCATTCCCGGGCAGACCGGGGCGCTGACCATCCTCGTCGATCACGACATGTCGCTGGTTTCCGCCGTCTGCGAGACGACGGCCGTGCTCGACTTCGGCAAGCTGATCGCCGTCGGCCCGACCGCGACGGTGCTGCGGGACGAGCACGTGATGCGCGCCTACCTCGGAACGGCGGAGGTCTGAAAGGCTCATGAGCGAACTGGTACTGAGCGACATCACGGTCGAGCGCGGCGGCCGCCCGGTCGTCAAGGACGTGTCCATCACCGTTCCGTCCGGCGAGGTCACCGCCCTGCTCGGGCCGAACGGCGCGGGCAAGTCGTCCCTCGTCCTGGCGGTCGGCGGCGTGCTGCGCCCCCGCCCCGGGTCGGTGAAGCTGGCGGGTACCGAGCTCGCGGGCAAGCGGCCGGAAAGGATCCGCGCCGCCGGGGTGGCGATCGTCCCTGAGGGCCGCCGCCTGCTCCCGGACCTGTCGGTAGACGACAACATCCGCGTGGCGACCTACGCCCTGCCCAAGCAGGCCGCCGCCGAGGGCCGGACGCGCGCCCTGGAACTGTTCCCGCGGCTGGCCGAGCGGCTCACCGTCCCGGCCCGGTCCCTGTCCGGCGGCGAGCAGCAGATGGTCGTCCTCGCCCAGGCGCTGGTCTCCCAGCCGAAGTTCATCCTCATCGACGAGCTGTCCCTCGGCCTGGCCCCGGTCATCGTCAACCGGCTCATCCCGGTCATCCGCTCGGTCACCGAGTCCGGCATCGGGGTGCTGCTGATCGAGCAGTTCGCGACGGTGGCGCTGTCCCTGGCGACCCGCGCCCACGTCATGGAAGGCGGCGTCATCCGCTATTCCGGCACCGCCGCGGAACTGCGCGAGCACCCCAGCCTGCTGCACTCGGCCTACCTGCTGCGCGGCGCCACCGATGAGGCCGCCGCCGCCGAGACCCTGGAGGCCGGCTTCGCCGAATCGGACGCCGTGGTAGCTGAGGCCGCCGCGAGCAGCGTCGCTGGCGAAACCGGGGCCCCCGCCGGCGAGGGCGGCGAGCCGTAGCGGGCTGAAACACGGCAATTAGGTACGCTACGCATTTTAGTGGTTTCGCAACGTGGTCAACCGTATGCGGCTATCGTCTTGACAGGCCCAGTTGCCGGTGCGCTGTTGTCTGCATGAGGGAGGCCACCATGGGGGGCGTGCTACGGGGTGTCAGAGATGCCGTCCAGGCGATGCGGGTCACGGGAAGCCAGCCCGCACTGACCGAGGACGCGGCCGCTGAATTCGGGGGAAGCGCCGACGCGCGGACGCTGGCCGAAGTCCGCGCGATACTGCTTCAGGTCCGCGAGGGGCAGTACCGGGCCGCGCGGCAGGCCGAGACGCTGCAGCGGGGGCAGGAGGAGATCCTCGAGTTCGTTCGGTCGGTGCTCGACGATGAGGCGCTGGCGGCCGACGGCGGTACCGCCCACAGGCGGCGCGTCGCCGCGGTATCGCTGCGGGTCACCAGGAGCACCCAGGTGGTCCGGGGGCTGGCGGAGGCGTTCTGCGACGGGATCGGCCTGGAGATCATCCTGGCGGCCGAGCCGGGAACCGCAGGGCGGGGCCCGTACTTCTGCTGGCGGCCAGCCGACGGGCGGCGGCTTGAAGACGCCCTGGCCGCCGTGCTCGCCGCCGCGCCGGACAGCCGGGCGGCCGACAGCCCGGGGCTGGATGAGCTGCGCCGGCTGGTGCTCGCCCTGCATGAGTTCGGCCCGGGCACCATCCGGATCGGGCCGCTGATCTTGAACCGCGCGGAGGAGGCCATGATCGGCCGGGTCGTGTCGCCCTGGGACTTGGCCGTCCTCGGGGCCACGGGCTTGCCGGGATGGGGAGGAATCGCGGAGTCCAAGGGACCCTCGGGTACGGCGTGGGCCTGGGAACTGGCCTCAGGAGGCGCCGCCGCGCGCGCGGCCAAGGAGGCTGAGCAGTGGCTGCGCGAGCTGGGGAATCAGCGCATCCCCGGGGACAGCACAGTCGTTGAGCTGACCGCCTGGGCAGAAGGCTATCTGGGACGGCCGTGGAAGGCGTCTAGCCCGGCGCCCTGATCCGCGCGACTCGCCCCCGGTCACCACTGCGGAGGCTGCTGCGGACCGCCGCCTTGCGGCGGCTGGCCGGACTGCGGCGCCGGAGGGTATCCCGGGGGCTGGGAGCCAGGGTAGGCGGCACCGGGGTAGGGCGCGGCGGGGAACCTGGCCGTGAGCCTCGCGTGCCGGGCGGCCGTGAAGAACTGGCTGGACTCCGGACGCCAGAGCTGGATGAGCGCCGCCAGGCCGGCTCCCCACTCGACAAGGGTGAGGAGGAGCGCGGGGACCGCGCTTCCATGGGCGACGGCAGCGGCCATGGCGGCCAGCAGGCCCAGGCACATGAAGCCGAAGAAGACGGTGGACAGCACGCGCGCCCAGTCCCGGCCAGCCTTGGTCTTCCACGCCATCCAAAGCCATAGCAGGCACTGAATGACCCCGCCGATGATCCCGCTGACCAGGAAGCTCGCCTGGTGGACGGTCGTGCCCGACGGCGTCGACGTGTAGGAGTAGAGCATGGCGCTGTGCGATGTCAGGCCGGCCACGACGCCGTAGACGACCGAGAGCGCGGCGCCGGCGAGCATCAGGCCCGCGGCCCGGCGCACCGGGCCCGGCGGGGCCGGGGGCGCCAGCGGCCCGGGGCCGTACGGTGCGGGCTGCGGATACTGCGGATACTGGGCGGCCATGAGCACTCCTTAGGGTCCCGCCCGATAATCTCGCCATTTCCGCACACGACGCAAGCCTCCTAACACGACGCATGCGGATTGGCGGGCGTTCCGGTGCTGACCACGCCGAGGTAGATCCAGCCGGTCGTGATGTTCTGGTTGATCAGCGAGCTGAACATGAACACCGAGGTTCCGGCGCCCAGCTTGCGGTCGCGCCTGGCGGCGCTCACCGAGCACGGCTGACGTCGCTCCAGCGGCTGAGGTCGCTTTAGCGGCTGAGGCCGGCTCAGCGGCTGACGGCGTCCCGGCGGCGCTGCAGGTACTGCCGTTCGGCGCTGTCGTGGGTCACGGCGATCGCGCTGTCATAGGCGGCCGCGGCTTCCGCGCCGCGTCCCAGACGGTCCAGCAGGTGGGCGCGGGTGGCCCGGGCCGGCTGGAAGCGGCGGCCGGCCGGGCCGGCCTGCTCCAGCAGCGCGTCCAGCGCGGCGAGGCCGGCGGCGGGGCCGTCGACCTCGGCGGTGACCGCGGCGAGGGCGACGCCGCTGCCCAGGGACGGGGCGATCGCGTGCAGCAGGCGGTGCAGGGGCAGCAGCGTCGCCCAGTCGGTCTCGCCGCCTGGCGGCCGGGCACAGTGCACGGCCTGGATCGCGGCCTCGACCTGGAAGCGCCCCAGCTGTCCGCGCGCGTGCGCGGCCCTCAGGTGCTCGTGCGCCCGGCTGATCAGGCGCGGATTCCACAGTGCGGGATCTTGCTCGGCGAGCGGGACGAAGCGCCCGCGTTCGTCAGCCCGGGCCCGGGCGCGCGCCGCCGAGAGCTGGACCAGGGCGGCCAGCCCGTGGGCTTCGGGATCGGCGGGAACGAGCGTGGCAAGCACCTCGGCCAGGTGAAGTGCCTCCGAGGGCAGCTGGCGGGCCTGCGGGCCCGTCGTCTCCCAGTCGATCACATAGGCGCCGTAGACCGCCTCCAGGACCGCGGTCATCCGCGCCGGGAGATCCGTCCGGTCCGGAACGCGGAAGGGAAGGCCGACGGCCTTGATGCGCTTCTTCGCGCGGACCAGTCGCGTCGCCATCGTCGCCGTCGGCACCGAGAACGCCTGCGCGACCTGCTCGGCGGTGAAGCCGAGCACCGTGTTGAGCATGAGGGGAGTGCGCACCCCGCGCTCGATCGCCGGGTGCGCGCACACGAGCATCAGCTCCAGCCGCCGGTCGGGGATCGCCTCGACGTCCACCTCATCGACATACGGCGCATCGACATACGCCGCCTGGCCCGGCCCGGCGTCACCCGGCAGGGACCGCTGCGCCAGCGCGGACTTCCAGTGGTCGCGCAGGCGGTTGCGGGCGACGGTGAGCAGCCACGCGTCGGGGTTGTCGGGCACCCCCGCGGACGGCCACGTCCGCAGGGCCCGCTCGAACGCGTCGGCGAGCGCGTCCTCCGCCGACGCCAGGTCACTCGTCGAGGCAGCCAGTAGGGCGAGCAGCCGCCCGTAGCTGTCGCGAGCGGCCACGCCCGCGGCCCGGGCAGCCGGCCCTGGCGCTTGCGAGCCAGGGCCGGCGGCTCCCCTTCCGGCGGTCGTCAGCTCGTCCACGCGCCGTTGACGAAGGCGGTCGCGGTCGGGCGCACCTCGATCACGCCCCACTGCGCGCCCGGGCACTTCTCCGCCCAGCCGATGGCCGCGTCAAGGTCGGGCAAATCGAGCACGAAGACCCCGGCCAGCGCCTCCTTGGTCTCGGCGAAGGGGCCGTCCTGCACCCGCAGGACCCCTTCCCGGCAAGTCACGGTCGTCGTCGCGGCGGTCGACTGCAGCACGTCGGCCGAAACCAGCACGCCCGCGCTCGCCAGCGCGCGGCCGTAGGCGCCGAAGGCCGCCTGGGCCTGCGCGATCGCCTCCGCGCTGATCTCTCCCTCGCCTGGCTCCTGGTAGTGCATGAGCAGTGTGTAACGCATATCGTCAGTCCCTTCGATCCCAGTGTCACGCCAACCGTGACACTCGCACCGAGATGACGATCGAGCACCCCCCCGATCGTCACCCAGCGCAGGCTAAATCGGCGGACCCTGGGCCGGGCGGGCCCGGCGGAGTACCCCAAGACGCCGAGACCCCCGAGCCGGTAGGGGCGGCTCGGGGGTCTCGGCGCGTGCGGGGTGGGCGCCTAGATCCTCGCGAGTCCCTGCGGGCGCGAGTCACCTTCGGCCATGAGAATCCACGGCCACTCGCCAAGCTCCGGCGCTGCCGTGTTCGATCCCTGCATCTGCGCGTTCTGAGTGCCCTTGGTGTCCATCCTTGCCTTTCCATGGTTGGGGGTGTGCCTTGCTGGTCAATAAGCGTTGTTTGCTAGCGTTTTCGTTACTCTCTCGCGGGCGGGGGCGCTGACCACCAACTGGTGTCCCGGCCCCACTCAGCCCATGAACACCGGTCCGCCAACTACCCCAACGACGGCTGAGTACGCCCCGGCGAACCGACGTGAGCTCGACCTGTCCAGGGCACCCACCCAGGGCTGGCAGCCGCGACGGGCGCTGCGCGATGACCTCGCGGCGGTGGGAGCCGGGGCCGTCGGCGGCTGACCTCAGGCGGGGTATTTCCAGGGTCCTTGGGTGTAGGTGCGGCCGGCTGGGGTGGTCCACTGGTGCCAGCCGGGGGTGGGGGAGGTGACGCTCCATCCGGGTCGTTGCTTGACCTGGTGGCAGGTGCGGCTGCAGGCGTGGCAGTTGCAGGCGCAGGTCTTGCCGCCGTCTTCGTGCGGGGTGGCGTGCTCGAGGTCGGATTCGCGGGCGTGGCGTCCGCAGGCGGGGAAGGAGCACTTGCCGTCGCGGACCTGGATGACGTGGCGGAGCCAGGCGCTGGGGTCGTGCCCGGGTGACTGGTAGGCGTGGTCGCAGGCGTGGGTGGGCACGGGCTTGAGGTCCACGGTGAGCGTGGTGCCGGCGCCGGGCAGGGTGAGCGTCCATGAGCCGAATCCGCCGGGCGGGCCGGGACCGTCGCGGCGGCAGCTGGCGGGCCAGCGCCGGGTCGAGGACCCCAAGTTCCCAGGCCTCGCCGGGCCGGTCATGGTGGCCGGTGGCGGTCCCCATCGGGATGGTCAGGTTCACCTTTGCCCGCGGCTCCGGCCCGGGCAACGGGCCACTCGCGGCTAGATCGCCGCGCACCGGGCCGTCGCTGGGGGCGGGATTGCCGGGGCCGGTACCGGCGGGGCGAGGGCGCGGGCCCGGTGGCGGCTGGCCGGGTGCGGGCTTGGCGGCATCCGGTGCCGGGGCAGTCCCGCCGGCGCGGGTGGCGGGCGTCGCGGTGCCTGCCGTCGCGGTGCCTTCCTTGGCGGCCTGGGCTGTCCACTGGGTGATCCGGTCTTCGGCGGGGACCCCGTTGAGCAGGTCGAGGTAGGCCATCACCCGCAGCAGGTCGATGTACTCCCTGATGCCCTGGGCGCGGTAGTGCTGGGCGCGGGCCTCCACGTGCCCCCAGGCGGCGAGGGCCTCATCGGTGGGCAGCGCATGGCCGGCCAGCGCGCACGCGCCGGATGACTCGCGCCACAGGCGGACGCGCGCCGTCTCCCG
>JAICUO010000015.1 GCA_025935815.1 Streptosporangiaceae bacterium | reverse complement strand
CTCTTGGCAGTGTTGGCCAGGTCCCACCACGTGACGCTCTGGCCGACCAGGTCGAGGTCGCCGCGGCCGTCGATGAGCCCCTGCCCGGCGCTGCCCGCCGTTCCCATGATCGCGGCGTTCGCGCCGTTGACCGTGATGAACGGCTTACACCCGCCGCCGCTGCTGGCGACCGTACCGCAGGTCGGCTTGCCGGATACCTGGTAGTTGGCGGCATTGCGAGACGCGAACAGCGTGACGCCGGTGTTTATCACCAGCACCTCACTGCCGCCGACAGTCAGCGGACCGGACAGGAAGGCCTTGTTGGAGCCGCTCGCGGCGAGCACCACGGCCTTGCCCGACCCGGCGCAGCCGTTCAGCGCGGACTGGATGCGGGAGGTGTCCGGCGGGCTCGACTCGGCCGCGCTGCTGAACTGCCGGTTGCTGGTGGCCAGCGACGAGGTCACTGTCGCGCAGGTCGCCGGAATGGACGGCTGGCTCACCGAGCGGGCGTCTCCGGTGGCCAGGGTCGCGGCCGCCGCCGGGCGCGCGACGGCCGCGATGAGCCCGATGGCGAGCAGCGCGGCGGCCACGAGCGCGGAGCCGAGCGCGGCGGGGCGTACCGGGCCGGGCTCGCCCGGACGGGTCGACCGCGCCGGGGCACGCGGTGAGATAAGGGACGAGATATTCACCAGACGACCTCTTTTTCTGAGCATCCGTTGCTTGCTGCGCCGCCGGTGATGCCGCGGAGCTCGGCCCGTGCCCTGCGGGCGGCGCTGCAGCGAGTGTGAGCGCTAACAAAACAGGCGGTCAACAGACGTCCCCGCTACCGCACACGGAAGTGACCTGCGCGATGCTCCGGCACCGACACCGGGCCTGGGCAGATACCTGACCACCTGCGGCATTGCATGATTGATGCGGTCCGAAAGTTTCAGCGCGGCCATCGCCGACCACGGCGCGTGCGCGGCGCAGCAGCATGACTGGCGTGTTCTACCACCCGCAGGCGACCGGTTAGGGCAGGGGGCATTGGCCCCTGGGCGGCAGAGTGGAAGCCCGTGGCGGGGCTCACGTCCGGTTCACAGGCGGTCGCAGAGTTGCCGGTCCGGGGCCGGGGTGAGCGAACGGCCTATCAGCGGTGGCAGGTGGGTGACGACACTGGAGAATTCGCGGATGTCGGCCTCGGTCAGCGCTTGGTCGGCATCGCACAGCGCGAGCTTCGGGTCGGGGTGGATGTCAACGATGACGCCATCAGATCCGGCGGCGATCGCGGCCCGGGTCAGCGGGATGACCAGGTCACGGCGTCCGGCAGCGTGCGATGGGTCAACGACGACCGGCAAGTGCGACAGTCGCTGCGCGACCAGAACCGCGCTGATGTCAAGGGTGTTACGGGTCGCGGTCTCGAAGGTACGGATGCCACGTTCACACAAGACGATGTTGAGATTGCCTCGCTGCGCGATGTACTCGGCAGCCATCAGCCACTCCTCGATGGTGGCGCACATGCCGCGCTTGAGGAGGACCGGCTTGCCCACGGCGCCTACGGCCTGCAGTAGCGCGAAGTTCTGCATGCTCCGGGTGCCGATCTGGATCATGTCCGCGTAGGACGCGACCAGGTCAACATCGGCCGGGTCGATGACCTCGGTGACCACCGGCATTGCGGTCTCCGCGCGCACGTCCGCGAGGATCTTCAGCCCTGCCTCCCCCAGCCCCTGGAAGGCGTACGGGGAGGTGCGCGGCTTGAACGCCCCGCCCCGCAGCAGCGAGGCACCCGCAGCCCTGGCAAGCACCGCAGCCTCGAAGGTCTGCTCGGCGGTCTCGACCGCGCACGGCCCGCCGATGACGGTCATCGTGTCGGGACCGATCGGGACTGGGCCCACCATGATGACTGACCTGTCTGGGCAGTGCTCCCGGCTGACCAGCTTGTACGGGACAGAGATGCGCACGACCTCGGCCACGCCATCAAGGCTGTGCAGGTTGAGCGCATCGAACCGCTCCGCGTCGCCGACCAGCCCGATAATGGTCCGGCTCCGACCGCGGCTCACGAAGGCATCACCGCCCGCGGCGCGTACCGCGTCCACTACTGCCGCCACGTCTTCCGGAGCGGCGTCACGACCCATCACCACAACCATCGCGCTTCCTCCGTTGCTCGGCGACTCGTTAAGTCAATTAGCTCTTTCCGGAGCCCAGCCGGCCGTTCCGCCAGCGTGAGTGACCCGCCCGCGCTGGAGTTATCTATACGACGGCACGGCTCACTTGCGACGTAAGCTGCCTAGACCATCGGACTTCCTCCTCGGCTGCTAGCGCCATGTATTTCACTTCAGCGCGAAACGCGCTGCTTATGCCAGGCCGCCAAATGTAGGTCTTATATAGACGGACCTGGCATACGCGACTGCCCTGGGAGGCGGGACTCCACCATCCCATCGGCTTTCCTCCTCCCCGGTCGCCGACGGTCCCGGGAAAGCTGCTTTCGCGCAAGCACCCGGCGACTTTACTCCAGAGGAAAACAGCGAGATAGCGGCCGTGCCGATTTCCCATCGGAGAGCCAGGGCGGCCGGGAATACCTTGTCAGGCAGCGCGCCTATGGTTACCCTTCGCAAGGGTGCAAAGAGGCCCGTAGAGGATCAGAATACCAGCCGGTAGCTCATCCTTCCCTTAGTAACCGCCCGCGCGACGCGGCGCATCCAATGTCAACTCGGCAGCTCTCCGACATGGCCGGGACCTGCCTGGCCGAAGGGGAATACAGTGCGATGGTCACCATGAAGCTCCGGGGCAGGCGGCGTGCTTCCGATTTCCGCCATGCCGGATTCCTGATCGGGACAATCCTGGTTGTCACGGGCGTCCTGCTGCACTTGCCGGACTACATCTCCTCGCGGAGCATGCATTTCGTTATGGCTGGCATGGCGATGGGAGGGCCGATGGCCATCGGGATGACCCTGATCGTCATCGGCCTGGCCATCGCCATCTGGGGACTACTACCTGACCGCGCGACCCGGCGGCGCGTGGTGGCGGTCACCGGGGGCAACGCGGCGGCAATCGCCGCACTGGATGACCTCAAGATGAGTCCCGCGCACTGGAAGCTCATCGCGGCACTGTCCATCGGACTGGTGGTGGACACGATGAAACCGGCCACGCTGGGCTTCGTCGTCCCCGCTATGGCCACCGAATACCACATAGGCCTCAAGACGGCCGCGCTACTTCCATTCGTGGCGATCACGGGAACCGTCATCGGCTCGCTGGTCTGGGGGAGGCTGGCCGACGTCTATGGCCGCCGGGCCACGATCCTGATTTCCGGGCTGATGTACGTGGCCACTTGCATCTGCGGTTTCATGCCGACCTTCGACTGGAACCTGGTGATGTGCTTCCTGATGGGAGCCGCGGCGGGAGGCATGCTCCCAACGGTCTATTCCCTGGCATCGGAGTCGATCCCCGCCCGTCACCGCGGCTGGGTCCTGGTGGCAATGAGCGGCATCGGCGCGATGGGCGGGTACCTGGTCGCCAGTGGCGCCGCGACGGTGATCGAGCCGGTGCTGACCTGGCGGGCATTGTGGGTGCTAAACGCGCCGACCGGGCTTTTGCTGCTTGCGTTCAGCTGGTATATCCCCGAATCACCGCGCTTCCTCCTGGCAACCGGCCATCGGGAGAAGGCAGCAGAAGTGATGGCCCGGTTCGGCATGACGTATAAGCACCCCACGGCCACAGAGGCAGTCGCTCCCGCTAAAGGGCACCCGCGCCCATTGCGAGGCGGTTTGTGGATCCTGGCTAGCGCCGCCTACTACCGGCGCAGCCTTGTCGTCGTCCTGTACGGCCTCGGCTGGTCCATAGTAAACTGGGGATTCATCACGTTTCTCCCCGCCTACATGGGCCGGGCCAATATGGGAACGCATGCCAACAACCTGCTGTTCCTCGCATCCGTCCTATCGCTGCCCGCGATCGGCTTGGCCAGTATCTTGTATGTCCGTATCGGCGGCAAGCTTGCGATGATCGTCTACGCGATAATCGTGGCACTGGTGCTGGCAGCGTTCGTCGTGACCAATCCGGCCCGGCCCGGCCACACAGTCATGTTCGTGACGCTGACGGCCCTTCTGCTGACGAGTAGCAACGGCATGCTCGCGATGCTGTCTCCTTATGCGACCGAGTTGTACCCAACGGGACTGCGAGCGAGTGGCAGCGGGCTGGCGGCCGCGGCGACCAAGGTGGGCGGCATGTCCGGGCTACTGCTCGTGTCCCACGCGCCCGGTGTCTCGGCGCTGGCCCTGTGGGCGTTCTTCCCGATGATCATCGCCGTCGTCACCCTGTGGGGACTCGGCCCCAGGGTCAAGGGGAGCACCCTGACCGACACGATCATCGCAGCCGGGAAGCCAGAGCCGGAAACTGTATGACCCGGGCCAGGCCGCGGGCGGATGGACGCCCGCCCGCGGCCTGGCCCGGGCATCGCGTCTCCGCGAACTGGGAGGTGACCCGTGCTAGTGAGATCAATCCCGTGCGAAGAGCGGGCTATCACCCTTCGCATCGCCCCGAAGCAGGGCCTGGCCCAGCGGCGTGACGACGTGGAATGCCGTGTTGTGATGCCGCAAAGTGGTCACCAAGCCCGCCTGCCGCAAAACGGCAGCATGCTTGCTCGCACCCGCGAGGGAAAGCCCTATGTGCCGGGAAAGCTCACCCGTAGTGCAGCCATCGGCGAGCACTTCCAGCACTGCCGCCCTGGAGTGCCCTATGAGCGCTCCGAGGGCGATGTTGCCGCCGTCGGCCGATGCCCTCGAAACTTGGAACCCCACCGCCGCGGCCTGCGGCGCGGGGAAGACAACCGCGGGCAGCCGGGAGAACTTCTCACTTTCGATTAGTACGCACTGCTTCTTCATGAGGAACACCGACGGGGTCAGCAGCACCCCTCGCCCGCCCAGGTATACTTCACCGGCAGCGGGGCCGGGGATCTCCAGCACCGGGAACTTCCAGGTCACCCCTGGGTATAGCGTACTCAGCAATCCATCGAAGCCCTTCGTGATCGCGACCCGCATGCGCAGTTCACGCTCTAGCTCCAGATGGCCACGTATTTGCGTCCAGTACGGTGCTACGGCTATCCGGGAGAACCGGGAAATGGTAGAGCGAACGCGCAGGAGCTCGGCATCATCCGGCGTGGCACGCACCTCAGATGAACCGAGCAGCCAAAGCAGGCTGGGAATGGGCGGGTGTTCCGCTATGAACTGTTCGACCTTGGGCAGGCATTCTCCGAGCTGAATGCGCACATGCTTGTACCAGTCCCTGAAATTACTGGTGTCACGGCCCCCGAAACGCTCCAGTGCGAATATGGTTTCGGCGGTAGGCCCCAGGCTGACGGTCATCCGTACTCGCGCAAGGTCTTCAGCGGTAAAGTGTATTTTCAGCACCGCCCTCACATCCCCGCTATCTGATTGGACCCCCATCACGCGCAATGCCTGGCGACCGGTGTCCCGGTCGCCAGGCATCATGTGCTGGTTCCGTGATCGGAGCCGAAGGTATGATGTTCGCTAAGCGTGCGGAGCTTCCGCTGTCCGCAGCGAGTTGTGACAGGTCACCTTCTCGCTTTCGGCGGCCTTCTCCCGCTCAGCCCACGCCGCGATCTCCTCGGGTGTCCACGGCCGGAAAGGCCCCGCCAAGTGACCGTTACCGGCATGACCATTCTCGCCTTGGCCTTCGCCGGCCTCCACCGCGACTCCCACCTTGCCGCACAGCCACCGCTGGAAGCCACCGTGATAGGACATGACGGCCCCGCCGGTGCCGTGCGGACGATCCCAGCGGGCGAGCAGCGAATCGCCGAAGTGGAACTCATCGCGAACTGCGCCACGCCTGTACCGGATAACGGGGTGCAAGAACGCGGCGCAGTCCGGCCGGTTCGGGTCAGAGGGCCCGAGGAACTTGATGCTGGACTCTGAGTAATGGTGGAACCCGAACTCGAGCGTCAGGGTGAAGACGTGGGCGTCCCCGAAATCCATCTCGCCGACGCGCGCGACTGGAAGCTCTCGCATGATCGTGGTGCGGCCACCCTTGTCCACCACGATGACGTCGCAGAGGGTCCCGTACAGCTGGAACAGCGCCGCCGATATGCTGCACCTTTGGTACACGTGATCCGCGATCGCGTCCCAGTCGAAGGTTTCCATGACCGTCTTCGGGTACGCGACGCCCTCGTACCGCTCTTCGAGCAGATCCGAGAGGACCCGGATGTTGTACCGGTAGCCGTGAATGAATCCGGAAGCCGACTTCCGGTCGTTGCCGACCATGGAGCCGCCGATGAAGTAGAGATTCTGCACGTTCGCAGATTCCCAGCGCGACGTCAGCTGCGGGTACTTTCCGTTATGCCAGGTCTCCGGCAGGATCTCGGGCGCGAAGAGGCGCTGCGGCACGAAACGCCATCCGCAGCAAGAGATAACTACGTCGTACTCGCGCGTGAGCTGCAGCGTACCCGGCACCGGAGACGTGGGGTAATCGTATTCGTGAGTCGTGACGAGCGTTCCGGCCTCTGTTCGCTCGATCTTCTTCAGCCTCGGGTTCAGCACCGCGTTCAGGGCCTTCAGCTGGTACATGTCGAAGACGTTGTTGTTGATCGCGCGCAGGTCACCAACGTAGTGCGTCTCCCACGCGAACCTTATGGGGCTCTTGGCGAGGATGTTGACTATTGCGGCGACGCCGCCCAGGTAGTCTGCTGTCTCGAATGCGGAGTTGCCCTGGCCGATGATCCCCACCCGCTTGTTCCGGTAGGCGTCCAGGTCTAGCGTCTGGTCCTCGTAGAGGGTGGCCAGCTCGATGCCCTCGATTTCCCCGGGGACCTGCGGCTCGGCGGCCCCCAGAGCGAGCAGCAGTACCTGGCAGGTGAACTCGTCGCCCGTCGCGGTGGAAATCTTGAAAAGATCTCCTTGGGGGCGCGATATCTGAGTCACTTCTGTCCCGTACCGGATCTGCAGGGCGAGCTTCCCCGCGAAGTCGCTCAGGTAGCGGCAGTAGTCGTCCGCGTAAGGGAACAGGTCATCCGTGTATTTCGTGAAACGCATTTCCGGGTCATCGGACAGGAGGGAGTTCCAGTCGTGCCGCCAGTTGAAGTCATCTTCCTCGAAGAAGTTGTACTTCTTGTTGATCGAGATCATCTTCCGATGTACCGGATACCTCTTGAAGGAGGAGCCGGCGTCTGCAGACCGCTCGAGGATAAGGTAGTCGCGGTCGTTGCGCCCGAGGAAATACCCCATCTGCAGGCCACCGGGGCCGGCGCCTATAATGATGTACTTGTGGTGCTCTGCCATCGTCACGATCCCTTATCTCGTCGTCGTCTTCTTGGCGTCCGCAGCAAGCGCATCCAAGACCTCAGCGAGCTGGCCTGGATACTTCTCGGGGATGCGCTGCTGGAACTCATCGACACATATGTTGGAATATGCCGACGCATAGGGATCCGCGGATGCAAAGGCGTCGGCCTCTGCAAGCGAATCAGCCCGCACGGCGATGCAGATCCCCTCGGGCGGCTTGTCCGCAGATCCGATGACTCCACCATAGATGATCTTGTCCTGGTTGCTGAGGATATACGCGAGGTGTTCTGCGCGCAGACCAGCGAGCAGATCACGCTTAGCGGGGTCCACGGTACAGTTCAGCAAATACGAGCGTTTCTGAAATTCCATCGTATTCCCTACGGACGCGGTTTGACGGCAGAGCGGGGAGGCAGTACCCAACCCCGAACTCCCAATCTAGCTGATATCATCGCGTTGACAATTGTGCGCCGCAATGCTATATCTCCTCTATACGGGAGAAGCTGGCTATCAGGACCGGGCGAGCCTCATAAGTCCTGAACTCCGCGTCACTCAGTGACCCCTTCGCCGCGGGCCCGGCTCGCGGTCGGACTGGCGCCGGGCCCGCCGCCCCGGCAGGCCTGCAGGCCACCATATAGAGGCGATATAGCGTTGGGCTGCAGAATCATGGGCAAGATGATGCCCGGTAGATTGGAAGAACCTTGGGTAAGGAAACCATCTCAGGCATTCTTGGAACCATCGGCAATACGCCTCTGGTCAAGCTTGAGCGGCTGCTTCACGGGTCGAGCCTTCAGGTTTTCGCCAAGCTGGAAAGATTTAACCCGGCTGGTAGTATCAAAGACCGGGCAGCAGTCAGCATGCTGACCGAGAGAATCCAGAACGGCGCGCTGGAGCCACGTAGGTCGGTGATCGTCGAGTCCAGTTCCGGAAATCTGGGAATCGGCCTCGCGCAGGCCTGCCGGTATTATGGCTTGCACTTCGTGTGCGTCGTGGACGCGAAGACCACTAGCCAGAACATAGCGATCCTTCGCGCTTACGGCGCGGAGGTTGAGGTAGTGAACGACCCAGATCCGGACACCGGCGAGTTCCTGTCGATGCGGCTGGCGAGAGTCCGCGAACTGCTGGATACCATTCCCGGCGCCTACTGGCCAGACCAGTACTCGAATCCGCTCAATGCGCGGGCGCACCACCAGACGATGCGGGAGATCGCCGAGGCGCTCGACGGCCAGGTTGATTACCTGTTCTGTGCCACCAGCACCTGCGGGACGCTGACGGGCTGCGCCGAGTATGTCCGGCGGCATGGCCTGGCCACTACAGTCATCGCCGTGGACGCTGTCGGCAGCGTCCTGTTCGGACTGCGGCCCGGCCGACGGCTCATCCCGGGGCACGGCGCGGCTGTCCGCCCCCAGTTGCTGGACGTCAGCGCGGCCGACCGCGTAGTGCACATCTCGGACGTGGAATGCGTAGTCGGGTGCCACCGGCTTGTCAACCGCGAGGCAATCCTGGCAGGTGGCTCGTCGGGGGCGATCGTCAGCGCCCTGGAGAAGATTCAGGCCGATATTCCCGACGGCTCAAATTGCGCGATTATCCTGCCCGACGGCGGGGATCGCTACCTCGACACCATCTACTCCAGCGAATGGGTTAGCGCCAATCTGGGTGATATCTCCCAGCTGTGGGACGAATCCGTGACCATGGAGCCGAGCTGATGCTGATGATCCGCTCCGCGGAGGTAGCGGAGATACTCGCCGACCGTGAGGCCGACCTGATCAATGTCGTCCGCGACGCCTACATCCTTCATGAGTGCGGGCAGTCGTCCGTCCCGCACTCCACCTTCCTGCGCTTTCCTGGCAACCAGCAAAATCGCATCGTCGGCTTGCCCGCCTACCTAGGCGGCGATGATCCTGTCTGCGGGATGAAATGGGTCGCTTCCTTTCCCGGGAATCTGGAGAATGGCCTCCAGCGGGCCAGTGCCACCATACTCCTGAACTCGGTACGGACTGGCCATCTGCAGGCGGTGGTCGAGGGATCTCTGATCTCCGCGAAGCGGACTGCGGCCAGCACCGCGCTTGCCGCCCAGTTGCTGGCCGGGCCGGAGACCGACGGCGTGGCGCTCGTCGGCTGCGGCGTGATCAACCTCGAAGTGCTGCGCTTCTTGCGAGCCGCCCGGCCGGCGATTGCCCAGGTGACCCTGTTTGACCGGGATCGAGACCGCGCCATGGAGTTCGCGCGCGGATGCGAGAAGGTTGCTCCCGGCGCCAGTGTCCGGATCGCCGCCGACGCCGCCCAGGCCATGGCCGCGCACCGCCTGGTCTGCTTCGCTACCACGGCGCTGCAACCGCACACTTACCTAAGCGCGTGCCAGCCAGGGGCCACCGTGCTGCACATTTCGCTGAGGGACGTGTTCCCCGAGGCGATCCTTGACTGCCAGAACGTGGTGGACGATCCCGATCATGTCTGCCGCGAGGGCACCTCGCTATACCTAGCCGAGCAGATTAGCGGGAACCGTGACTTCATCGCAGCGTCCATCGGGGCGATCCTTTCCGCGCCCGGGACCTTCCACCGCGACCCGGATCGCATCGCGGTCTTCTCCCCGTTCGGCCTGGGGATCCTTGATCTCGCGGTTGCGAGATTCGTTTGGCGCGCGGTTGAGCAGGGAGACCGGAGCCTCGAATTTCGCGACTTCCAGCCCGGCGATAGCACGCATCCTTCAGGAGGATCTGATGACCGCTGAAAAGACTGACGGAACCAGCTACCTGGTGGTGCTCAACGACGAGGAGCAGTACTCGATCTGGTGGGCAGACCGCGACCTTCCCGCAGGCTGGCGCGCTGAGGGCACCCGGGGCACCCGCGAGGAGTGCATAGCGAAAATTGACGAGGTGTGGACGGACATGCGCCCGCTGAGCCTGCGCAAGCGGATGGCGGAGAACACGCCGCTTACCGCCTGAGGTATGGCCCGAATATAGGCGGCCGCCGAAGACTGGCGCAGGACCATTACCTGGGGAGGCGGGCATGGCCGAGCAGGCCACTACTCTTGATGAGTCGCTGCGCGCGGAGATCAAGGACCTTATCTGCGAGATCTTGAAGGCCGACCCGAGCGCCGTCACGCTGACGAGTCGCTTCGTGGAAGACCACGGCGCCGACTCGTTGCAGTACATGGACGCGCTGGCGTCGATCGAACGGCTCTGCGGCATCCTGATCGCCCCGGAGGAGATGAGCCGGATGACCACGCTGGCCGGCATCTACACCGTGATCGAACAGGCGCGGTAGTGACGTGCCCGAGATCGCGACGAAGCCGCTGTCGGTCTTCCAGCAAACGATGTGGCTGGAGTACCGCCTGGCCGCGATGAGCGCCGCGTACAACGTGGTGCTCCCGGTGCGCATCTGCTCGCCCGTCGACGTCCCGGCCCTGACGAGGGCGGTCGAACTGGTGGGCGCACGGCATGAACTGCTGCGGACCCGGTTCCTGGAATTCGACGGTGAGCCGCGCCGCGTGCCGGCCGGCGATCCGCTGGCCCGCCTGGAAATCCGGGACGTGGCGCCGGCCGACCTGCGGACGGCGGCCCGTTCCTACGTCGACCAGCCATTTGACCTGGCCGAAGGCGCGTTCCGGGTCGCACTGCTGCGCCTGGGGGCCGATGACGGCGTGCTCTTGCCGGTCGCTCACCACATCGTCACCGACTTCGCGTCGCAATGGCTCATCCTGCGCGACCTGCTGGATTCCTACCGGCAGGGGACCCTGCCGGAGTCGTCTGGCGACTATGACCGCTACGTAGCGGAGGAATCCCGGCTGGCCGGCTCGGCGATCGGGGACCGTTCGCGGGCGTACTGGCACGCCCGGATCGAGGGCGCGCGGGCGGCGGAGCTGCCGGCCGACCGGCCGCGCCCGCGGTTTTCCCGGCATGCCGGCGCCACCCGCAAGGTCCACCTGGCCGCGGACGTCGCCGAGCGCTTGCCGGGCGCGGCCAAAGCCGCCGGGGTGACGCCGTTTGCCTACCTGCTGGGAACCTTCAACGCGCTGATCCGGCGATACAACGGCCGGGATGACTTCCTGGTCGGCTGCCCGGCCACCAACCGGCTCGGCCGTGAGCTACGGGACGTGGTCGGCGCTTTCATCAACCCCATGCCAATTCGGGTGCGCCTGACCCCCGCCGCCACCTTCCGGGACGCGATCACCGCGGCCAGTGAGCAGGTACGCACTGGGCTGCTGTACGTACGCTACCCGTGCGGGCTGCTCAACTCCGGTGGCACCGGGCTGTTCCGCCTGGCGTTCGGGCTGGTGGACACCGACCGGTCCGATCCCCCCATACCGAGCCCGGCCGCCGGCCAGGACATGGGCCCGGTGATCGAATACGCCGGCCTGCGCATGGCCATGATGGACGTGCCGTCACAGGAAGGACAGCTCGACCTGGTGGTCCGCCTGGAGCAGGGGGCCTCGGGGATCGACATGGTGTGCTCCTACGACCGCGACCTCTTCGACGCCGCCACCATCGGCCGCTTCGCCGGCCAGTACCAGCGGTTCATCCGCGCCGCGGTCACCGACGCCGATACCGCGGTCGCTGACGTGGCCATGACCGCCGGCGCCGACCTCGCCCGGGTTCTCACCCGGGGCGGAACGTGGAACACGTAGATGAGCGTGCCAGCGAAGAACGCGCCGACATCGCTGCGCCGCAACCGCGAATTCAACCTGCTGTGGGTGGGCGCGGGCTTCTCCTACCTGGGATCGCGCATGACAGCGCTGGTCTACCCGATTCTCGTGCTGTGGAGCGGCGGATCCACCACCGTGGCCGGCCTGCTCGGCTTCACCGCGCTGCTTCCGCAGCTGGTGGTGCAACTCCCGGCCGGGGCGCACGTGGACCGCCGGGACCGGCGCCGGCTCATGCTGGGCTGCGAGCTCGGCTGCGTGCTGGCCCTGGGAAGCCTCGCTATCCCAGTCGCCCTGGGCCGGCTGTGGCTGCCGCAGCTTTTCGCGGTGGCCTTCGTCGAGGGAAGCTTCATGGTCGTGTACCAGATCGCTGAGCGGTCCGCGGTACCGCAACTGGTGGCCGCCGGGCAACTCGGGCCGGCCTACAGCCGCAACGAGGCCCGCACCCGGGCCGCGTCGCTGGTCGGCGGGCCGGCCGGCACTGGGCTTGTCGCCCTCGGCAACGCGATCCCGCTGGTGTGCAGCGTGGCGACGCACCTGGCGTCGTTCGCGGCGCTGCTGCGCATCCGCATGCCGCTCCAGGCCGAGCGCGGCTCACCGCCGGGCGACGTGCGCGCTGAGATCGCGACCGGGCTGTGGTGGCTGTGGCGGCAGCGGTTCCTGCGGGCCGTCCTGCTGATCCTCGCCGCGACGAACATGCTCTACCAGATGGTGGCGTTCGCGATGCTGCCGCTATTTCACGACGAGGGGCGGCCGAAGGGCCTGGTCGGCGTCGTCTTGGCCTGCGCCGCGGTCGGCGGGCTGGTCGGCGCGCTGACCGCCGCCCAGTGGATGCGATCGTGGAGCGTGCGCCGCATCCTGCTGGCCGGCCTGGTGGTCTGGGCGATCGTCACCCCGCTCCTGGCGGTGGCGCACAACGTCGTGGAAATGGGCGCGTTGTTCGCCGCCAGCGGCTATGTCGGCGGAGTGTTCAATGTGCCCGCGATCGTCTACCTGATGCGCATTACGCCGCCGGCCATGCAGGGCCGGGTTTCCAGCGCCGCGAACCTGGTCAGTTCCGGCGCGGTCTCGCTGGGGTGGGTGGCGGCCGGCCTCCTGCTGACGACTGTCACCCCGCGCCAGGGCATTGGCGCCGTCGGCGCGGTGATGGCGCTCATCGCGGCATGTGCGGTGCTGAGCCCGGCCATCCGGGGTGCGGACGGCCCGGCGGAGACCAAGCCGCTCGGCTGATCAAGGCGGAAGGGAGTCGAGGGCTGGTGAACTACCTGCGCACGTACCGCCCGCGCCCGCGGGCATGGCTCCGCCTGGTATGCCTGCCGCATGCCGGCGGGGCGGCAACCGCGTTCCGGAGTTGGAGTGACGCGTTGCCGTCGTGGATCGAGCTGTCCTGCGTGCAGTACCCGGGACGGCATGACCGGATCGGCGAGCCTTTCGCCGCCGACCTGCCGACCCTCGTCAATGAGGTCGTGACCGACTTGCCGGCCGATGGGATGCTCGCGCTATTCGGTCACAGCATGGGCGCCACGATCGCGTTCGAGGCGGCGCGCCGGACCCGCCCGGTCCACCTGTTCCTGTCGGCCCCCGGCACGGACAGGGAACCGCTGGACTTCGCGACCGACGAGCAACTGCTGGCTGAGGTGAAACGGTTCGGCGGGGCCGGGGCGAGCTTGCTCGATCACCCTGAGATCAGGCGCATGGCACTGCCGGCGATCCGGAATGACCTCAAGATGGTCGCCGCCCACAAGATCGCCGATGGGCCGCCGCTGGACTGCCCGATCACCGTGCTCATCGGCGATTCCGATCACACCTGCTCCGCGGCGGACGCCAAGCGCTGGGCGGAGCAGACGACCGCTGAATTCAGCCTGCAGGTCTTCCCCGGCGGCCATCACTATTTCGAGGACGCCGGGATAAGGATCGTCGAGATGGTGGCCGGGAAGCTGGAGCCGCTATTGCGGCAGTAACTCCAAGAGGGGGCATTGTGATCTGGGACGACCTCTACATGGCGGCGGTTGCATCCTGGCTGCCGCCGGCCGTTAGCGTTGCCGAGGCGCTGGCCTCAGGTGCCCTTGACCCGGCGGACGCCGAACGGCAGGACTTCCTGTCCGTGACCGTGGCCGACCCCGGGGTGAATGTTGCCGACCTGTGGTCGCGCGCCGCGGGGCTGGCCCTTGCCCGGTCCGGGATGGGCGCGGACAGCATTGACTTGGTCTTGTGCGCGGGCATCCTCGCCATCGGGGTGGATGGCTGGAACGCCGCATCCTACGTCCAGCGTGAGCTGGGCATGACCAGGGGGCTCGCGCTCGAAGTGCGGGGCGGCTCCAACGGGGCCATGGCAGCCATCGAGCTCGCGGCGCCGTTCCTGAGGCGGCCCGGGGCTAACGCGGCGATCATCACGGCCGGCGACGTGTTCCCGATGCCGTACGTCGACCGCTGGCGGGCCGAGCGATTCCTGTTCGGAGACGGCTGCGCCGCGGCCGTGCTGTCCACGCGCCGCGGGTTCGCCCGCCTGGTGGCCACGGCGAGCACCAGCGACCCGGCGCTGGAGGCGATGCACCGCGCCGACGCCATCGCCTCGTTCGGCATGGACGAGCGGTTCCCGATCGACCTGCGAGGGCGGGCCAAGTGGTTCCAGGACAGCGGGTTCCGCAAGGAGGAGATCTTCCAGCGCCTCTCCTTCGGGCCGCGCGTCGTGGTCCGCGAGGTCCTGGCGGAGACCGGCCTGGCCCTGGATGAGATCACGCACGTGATCGTCCCGCATTTCGGCCGCGCTATCACGACAATGCAATGCCTGCGTCCGCTCGGCCTGCGCGATATCGACCGCACGGCCTGGGATTTCGCGCGCCGCACCGGCCATCTCGGGCCAGCCGATCAGTTCGCCGCGCTGAGTCATTTGCACGAGAACGGCGACCTCAAGACCGGGCAATACGTTCTCATGCTCGGAGTCGGCGCCGGATTCAGCTGGAGCACCGCGCTTCTTGAGATAGAAGACATATAGGGGAAACGGCGATCCTGCTAGCGTGCATCAGCTCTGGGTCAATCCGGCCACGGCAATTCACCGATGGTCACAAATATCGGCTTCGGATCCTGCCATCGTCTACGCGGAAGAGGAGCTTACCTTCTCCCAGCTGAGCCACCGCGTCCGGGAAGTGGCGGCGACCCTGGCCGCGGGCGGAGTGCGCCCGGACTGCCGCGTCGCCTACCTCGGCTTGAACAGCCCGCTGTTCCTGGAGACCCTGCTGGCCGCGGCTCACCTCGGGGCAATCTTCGTGCCGGTTAACTTCCGGCTCGCGCCGGATGAGGTGGCCCATCAGCTCGGCGACGCCGGCGTTCACAGCGTGGTCGTCGAGGACGGCCATCGGGCGCTGATGGACGAGATCGCTAATTTGGTCCCCGTGCACCGCTTCTACCTGGACGGCAAGGCCGACGAGGGCGCCGCGGGCGGGCGCTGGCGCCCCCTTGACGGTAACGCGGCGGACGCGGCGGAGCCGGTGGCCGTCAAGGCCGCGGACATCGCGATGCTGATGTACACCTCCGGCACCACCGGCCGGCCCAAGGGCGTGATCTTGACCTACGGCAACCTGTGGTGGAACCTGGCGAACGTTCATTCCGCGATCGACGTCCGGCCGCGCGAGGCCACCTTGGCGGTGGCGCCGCTGTTCCACATCGGCGGGCTGGCCACCTTCCCCCTCGGGACGCTCACCGGCGGCGGCACCGTCGTCGTCCGCCGTACCTTCGATCCCCGGCAGTGCCTGCAGGACGTGGCGCGCTACCGCATCGCGAGCATGTTCATGGTGCCGGTGATGTTCGCGGCGCTGCTGCGATGCGAGGACTTCCCGCGCACCGACCTGTCCTCGCTGCGGGCGGCGGTCGTGGCGGGGGCGCCGGTGCCGCCGGCGCTCGTCACCGGGTACGCCGAGCACGGCGTGCCGCTGCAGCAGGCATGGGGCCTGACCGAGACCGCCTCATTCGCGACCTACCTGCCGCCCCGCCTGGTACGGGCGCACCCAGCCTCGGCCGGCTTCGCCATGCCCTACTCGAGCGTCCGGGTGGTGGCGCCGGAGACCGGCCTGCCGATCGCTGAGCCAGGCGTTTGCGGTGAACTGTGCGTCCGCGGCCCGAACGTCACCCCCGGGTACTGGGCCGATCCGGGGGCTACGGCGGCGGTCATCGACGCCGACGGCTGGTTCCACACCGGTGACCTGGGATACCTCGACGAGCAAGGGCTCTGCTACATCGTCGACCGCCTCAAGGACTTGATCATCAGCGGCGGTGAGAACGTCTCCCCGGCCGAGGTCGAGCGGGTGCTCACCGAGTTCCCCGGCGTGCGGGACGTCGCGGTGGCCGGCGTCCCCGACCCGCGCTGGGGCCAGACCCCAGTGGCGGTGCTGTGCCATAGCGGCGGTGAGCCACCCACCATCGACGCCGTCCGGGCCTTCGCCGCCGGGCGCCTGGCGCGTTTCAAGCTGCCGACCAGGGTGCTCCACCTGGAAGCCCTGCCCCGCAATGCCAGCGGCAAGATCGACCGGGCGGCCGTCCGGGCGCTGGCGGCCGCGGCCTTCAGCCCCGGGGATCAAGCGTTGCTACCTGAGGAGAAAAGAGGATCCAGTGACTAGCCTGCTGATCGACGGCCACCGCCTGACTGTCTGCGATATCGTCGCGGTGGCGCGGCACCCGGGCTCGCTCCGCCTGGCGCTGGCCGACGAGGCGAGGGGCCGGATGCGTCAGTCCGACGAGCTGAAGACCAAGATCATGGAGGCGGGGATCCCCGTCTACGGCGTCACCTCCGGCTTCGGGGACAGCAGCACGCGCCGGATCCGCGCCGCCAAGGTCGAGGCCCTGCAGCGGAACCTGATCTTGTTGCTCACATGCGGCGTCGGTGCCCGCGCCGAACCGGACGTCATCCGCGCGACCATGCTCGTGCGGGCGAACTGCCTGGCGCGCGGGCACTCCGGCGTCCGCGCCGAGATCGCCGCGAACCTGCTGGAGTGCCTCAATCACGACATCCTGCCGCTGGTTCCCGAACAGGGCTCGGTGGGCGCCAGCGGCGACCTGGTCCCGCTCAGCTACCTCGCGGCGCTGCTCACCGGCGAGGGCACTGCCTTGCAGGCCGGCGTCGAGCGACCGGCCGCCGAGGCACTCGGCGAAGCAGGCATCACCCCCCTTGTCCTGGGGGCGAAGGAGGGCCTCGGCCTGGTCAACGGGACTTCGTTCATGGCCGGCTTCGCCGCCCTGGCGGTGCACGACGCGGCCGGGCTGGCGTATGCGGCCGAGCTGTGCACGGCCATGGCATCCTCGGTCCTTAAGGGCAATCCAGGCCACTTCGCGGCGTTCTTGTTCGAGCAAAAGCCCCATGACGGGACGATCGACAGCGCCCGGACAATCCGGGAGCTGCTCGGCACTGCGCCGGGACAAGAACCCGGGGCCATGAAGCTGCCCGAGGAGGGTTTCCGCGAGCTGGACGAGCCGATTCAAGACCGTTACTCGATCCGGTGCGCGCCCCATGTCGTTGGCGTGCTGCGCGACACCGTCGACTGGGCCGCGCGCTGGGTGACGGTCGAGGTCAACTCCTCCAACGACAACCCGCTGTTCGACGTCGCCGAGGGCGCGGTCCACAACGGCGGCAACTTCTACGGCGGCCACGTGGGCCAGGCCATGGACTCGCTCAAGACCGCCGTGGCCAGCGTCGCCGACTTGCTGGACCGCCAGATGGAACTGGTCGTGGATGAGAAGTTCAACAACGGCCTCACCGCTAACCTCATCGCCACCGCGGCGGATGCCAGCCAGGCCGGGCTGCACCACGGTTTCAAGTCGCTGCAGATCGTGGCGTCATCCCTGGCCGCCGAGGCCCTGAAGAACACGATGCCGGCCACGTCCTTCTCGCGCTCTACCGAAGCGCACAACCAGGACAAGGTGAGCATGGGCACCATCGCCGCCCGCGATGCCCGCACGGTGATCAGGCTCACCCAGCAGGTCGCCGCCATCCACTTGCTGGCCCTGTCCCAGGCAGCCGACCTCCGGGGCGCGCAGGGCCTGAACCCGGCCCTGCGCACCGCACACGGGCTGGTGCGCGAAATGTCGGCGTTCAACGACGCCGACCGGCCCATGCAGGGCGACGTGGCCCGCGTCACCCAGCTGGTGGCCTCCGGGGGGCTGCGGCAGGCGCTGGCCTGAGCTCGGCCGCGCAGATTCGAGTGCCGCGGGTTACGCCAAGATTCTCCGCGTAACCCGCGGCACTCGTCATGAAACTGGCTAGGCCAGATCGCCGCTACCTACCCATCAGTACCAGTTGACCGACTCCCGCTCGACCGCCGGTATACCGCCATTTGGCAGCTCCCGTACAAGCTGGACTCATAGGACATGCCGACCGGGCCTGCAGAACGTGCAGCCATGGTGGTTGCGTTCTTGGGGCACGGTGAAACGAGCCGAGTGAGGGGCAAGGGGTCTCAACAATGATGAAGGTCTACATTCTCGGGCCTGTTGGCGTGTCTAGAAGCGGGCACGAGGTCGCCCTGGGCGGGTCGAAATCGCGAACCGTCCTGGCTACGCTCATGCTGGCGGGCGGCCGCCTGGTGCCGGATGCTCAGCTCAGCGAGCTGCTCTGGGGATGGCACCCGCCCACCACGGAAAACGCCCAGATATACACCTACGTCTCCCGGCTGCGGAAACGCCTCAGCCCCGAGATCGATATCGTGCGGCAACCGCCCGGGTACCTGGTGCGCGTCAAGTCGGCAGAATTCGACTTCGAAATATTCGAGCGGGCCGCCCGGCTGGGCCAGGAGCAGATGAGCCTCGGCCGGTACTGCAACGCCGCCCGGTATTTCCAGTCCGCCCTGGAGCTGTGGACTGGCCCGACGCTGGCCAACGTCACGGAGTTTCTCGCCAGCACTGAGCTTCCGCGCCTTGACGAGGCACGGATGGCCACGCTGGAGAGCAGGATCGAAGCGGACCTGAGGCTCGGCCGGCACCTCCGGCTCGTCTCCGAGCTGACCGGGCTCGTGGCTCAGCACCCGACCCGGGAGCGACTGCGTGTCCAGCTCATGATCGCGCTCTATCATTCCGACCGGCAATGCGATGCCCTGACCGTGTTTCATGATGGTCGCCGCGTGCTGTCGGAGGAGCTCGGAATCGATCCTGGTGCCGCCCTCGCCAGCACCTACCAGGCGATCTTGCGGGGCGAGCCCTCGCTACTGACCGAAGGCGAGCTGCGGCCGAGAATCCGAGTCGAGCGGTGAAAACCAGGCCGGCGCGATTGTCGGCATAAATGAGCGCCGGCCTGTCCCGTCCCGGATGGCTCGGCGCCTGGCGCGGGAGTCAGGTGGCCCGCTGCTGGCCGGCCGGCCCCGGCCCCCGCCCCGGCCCCGGCCCTCAGGAAACTGGGGGGGACCCCGTGTTCTCCAGCAAGGTGGCCGGCCACGCCTCATACCGCCGGAACCCGTACAGCAGCGGCCGCCTGGGCTGCTGCGCCACCCGCGGCTGCGAAACCCGGAGCACCGTGCCGAATACAACGGTGTGGTCTCCGACCGATTCGGTCCGCAGGACGTGGCAGTCCGCGACCGCATGGGCGTCGTCGGGGAAATGCGGGCCGGCGGGGTCGGGGCCGGGGTACCAGCGGACGGCCTCGAACCGGTCGGGCTGGCCCGAGGCGAACAGCCTCGCCGTGGACTCAGCGCCGACATGGAGCAGGTTGACCGTGAACCCGGCCCGGTCCAAGATCGCCTCCAGTGTCGGGCTGCCGTGCCGGATGCAGACCAGCAGGACGGGGGGCTCAAGGGACACCGAGCACACTGAGGTGCAGGTCATGCCGCGCGGGCGCCCCTGGGAGTCGAAGGCGGCCACCACGGCCACGCCGGTGGGGAAGCGGGCCATGAGCGTCCGGAAGTCCGTCGGCCCGGTCTCGGGAACCTCGATCCTGGCGGGCCTCATGATCGGAGTCCGTTCCTGGCCGCGGAGGGCGCCGCCTCATCGCGGGAGGGCAGGCCGGCCAGCCGCAGCAGCAGGTCCTTCACCTGCGCCGCGGCGATCCGCTCGCGCGCCGCGGCGACGTCGCCGCAGAGCAGGACGGGCCCGTCGGCGGCATCGCCGACCAGGCGGCCGTGGCTGCCCCGGACCCGCGATGGATCGAGCGGGATGACGCTCATCGCGTAGCGCAGCCCGGCCTTCTTGCGCATGAGCGCGGCGGCCGCGCGCAGCCGGACCAGCGGGTCGGTGTGGTCGAAGAGCAGTTCCGCGGGGTCGTAGCCCGGTTTGCGATGGATGTCGACAACGCGGGCGAAATCCGGCGCGCGGACGTCATCCAGCCAGTAGTAGTAGGTAAACCAGGCATCGGGGGCCGCGATCGCCACCAGCTCCCCTGACCGGGGATGATCGAGGCCAGCGGTGCGCTTGCCGGCCTCGCCGAGCACCTCGGCCACGCCCTCGGTAGCGCTCAGAAGTTCGGCGACGGCCGGCTCGTCCGCCCGCTGGCGGACGTAGACGTGCGCGACCTGGTGGTCAGCGACGGCGAACGCCCGTGAGGTCCACGGGTCCAGGTACTCCATGCCGTCCTGGGCGTATACGGTGAGCCAGCCATGCCGGCGCAGCACCCGGTTCACGTCGACTGGCCGCCGCACTGGGGTGATCCCGTACTCGCTGAGGACGACGACCGTCACCCCCTGATCGGCCGCGTCAGCCAGCAGGGGACGGAGCGCTTGGTCCAGTTCCGCGGCCGCCCGGGCCGGGGCCGGCCCATGCGGGCCATACCGCTGCAGGTCGTAGTCGAGGTGCGGCAGGTAGACCAGGCTCAGGTCGGGCGCGTGCCGCCGGCTGACGTGCCGGGCGGCGGCCACGATCCACCGCGACGACTCGATGCCGGCCGCGGGCCCCCAGTACCGGAACAGGGGGAAGGTCCCGACGTCGCGGGTCAGCTCGTCATGGAGCCGCGGCGGTACGGCGTAGCAGTCTGGCTCCTTGCGGCCATCGGCGTAGTAGACCGGCCGGGGGGTCACGGTCCAGTCAACGTCGGCGCCCATCGCGTACCACCAGCAGATGTTGGCCACCGTGTAGCCGGGCCGGGCGCGCCGGGCGGCCTGCCAGAGCTTCTCCCCGCCGACCAGCGCGTTGTGCTGGCGCCACAGGAGAACCTCGCCGAGCTCGCGGAAGTACCAGCCGTTGGCGACGACCCCGTGCACTGAGGGCAGTTCCCCGGTGAGGAACGTGGACTGGACTGTGCAGGTCACGGCGGGCAGTACCGGGTCGAGCGTCGCCTGGAAGCCCTGGTCTCGCAGCGCCCGCAGCCCTGGCATATGATCGACCATGCGCGGGGTGAGCCCGGCGATGTCCAGGACCAGCAAGCGCTTCACGGCTCCACGCTCGTCAGGCCAAGTGCCGTCAGGCTTTCCCTGAGCCAGGTCAGCTCCGCGGCGATGCCCTCGATAAGGCCGTCATCCGCCCGCCCGCCCAGGGCTTGCGCCCGGCCACCGCGGAACCGCGTCCACGTGTAAGTCTCCACCTCGACGTGGGTGGTGACCGGAGACTGCCCGCCCAGCAGCCTGGTGAGTGCGGCAAGCAAGACATCCTGGGTAGAGCACAGTGGTTCCGCGAGCCTTTCGTGCAACGGGACGTGGAAGTGCACCCGCCACGGGCCGACGCCGGGCAGGCCGCCAGCGAGGGCATCGGCGAGGTCATCGGCACTGTGCAGGCCAGCCCTGGCGGCCTCTTTGGTCTGATGCAGGAACCGCGGTTCGGCGAACTCGCCGAGGGCGGCGCGGACAGCGGGATCGGCCGGCTGGCTGGCCTCAACGGCACATGACGCCTGGACCTTCAGCACGGGCACCCCGGCCGCGCGCAGCCGGCGCAGCGCCGTCATTGGGTCCTCGTGGGCGACGGCCAGGTGGCACGTGTCAAGGCACAGCCCTAGCCAGTCGATGTTCACCCGGCTGAGCACCGCTATCGCCTGCTCGGTGTCCTCGACGACGCAGCCCGGCTCCGGCTCCAGGCCAACGCGGATGCGCCGCCCGGTCTCGGCATGGAGCCGTTCCAGTCCGTAAGCGAGCTGGTCCAGTTGGCGGTACGCCCGGGCTGCCATCTCGGCGGTCCACGGCTCGCGCCAGGCCAGCGGCAGGGTGGAAATGCTGCCCTCAGCGCTGTCATCGGGCAGCAGGGACGCCAGGGCCCGGGCACAGTCGAGGGTGTAGTCCAGCCTCGCCGGGTCGGTCCAGTCCGGGTGGTAGACGGACTTCTTCACCGACGCGGCGTGAAAGCCCGAGTACGGGAAGGCGTTCAGGGTCACCACCTCGAGGCCGCTGCGGCCGAGCTCCTCCCGCAGCCTCAGCACCGCTTTCTGATCGCCGGCAAGGGCAGTGGCCACCGGCTGGGCAAGCCATAGCCCGACGCCGAGGCGCTGCAGCCCGAGCCGCGCCCGTATCGGCTCGGCATAACGCACCAGCTGCGCAATGATGCCATCAAGGTCTTCGGCCGGGTGAACGTTAGTGCAGTACCCCACGTACACGGTGGAGCCGTCAGGGTGCCGGAATCGCACGTGCCTACCTCCTTACCTGGGGACCCTCGATAAGGGACCGCACGTCGGCGGGGATGTCACGGCCTGCGGCCTCCCGCTCGAGGGCAAAGTTCCGCAAGGACCGCAAGAGCTCGGCGTCCGCTCGCTGGCTGAGCCCGGCCACGCCGGCCAGCGGGATGCCGTAAAACACGCACTTCAGCACGGCCTGGCGGTAGTCCGCGTCGCCGAGGTACGCGACCGCGTAATCGCCCAGCGCCGCGCCGATCAGCCGCGGGTCATTGGTCCGCAGCGCATCGGTTACGATCGGGACGCCACTGGCCCCGAAACCCGGGCGCCGGCCCAGCAGGGTCAGCGCCCGCAGCACGCCGCGCCGCTCGGCGGCGTCCCCGTTTGAATAGAGCTCACGCACGGTCACCAGCAACTGCGGCGCCGGCAGCGGCAGCATCGCCAGCAGCAGGCAGCGACCCGCGTCATCGACGGTCCAGCCGCGGATCGCGGCATGCCCTGACCGCAGCGTCGCCCGGCCGCAGCACCGGCCGACCGCCGGGAACAGTTCGCCGATGACGGCCGGGGCGACCGCCACCTTGGCCCTGGCCGACTCGATCCACGTCAGCGCCGCGGGCGGAAGGTGCGCGAGGAGGACCGCCGACAGGTCATCGCCTGTCATGACGGCACGCTCGCGGCTACATCAGCGGCCAGGCGCAGGTACCTCAGTGACCGGCGGGCGACCTCGGGCGCTGCATGACTGTGCCTTGGCAGCTCAACGGAGACCAGCCCGAAATACCCGCAGTCGGCCAGGGCGCTGAGCACGGGCGGGAAGTCGATGTCGCCGGCGCCAAACTCAAGGTGCTCGTGGATCCCGCGGCGCATGTCGTCTATCTGCACGTTGACCAGCCGCCGTCCGGCGCGGCGGACACAGTCGGGCACGGTGACCGGCTCCAGGCACTGGCAGTGGCCGATGTCAAGGGTCAGGCCCAGGTCGTCCGGGTGGCCGAGGCGCGCGCGAAGCGCGTCGTACTGGTCGATGGTGTCGACGAGCATGCCGGGCTCCGGCTCGAAGCCGACCGTGACGCCGCGTGCCACGGCGGCGGCCAGGACGCGGTCTACGCCGCGCGCGAGCCGTTCCCATCCGGCAGCCGGCGGTGTCTGGTCCGGGAGGGCGCCGCTCCAGAACGACAGCGCCTCCGCGCCGAGTTCAGCGGCGGCCTCGACCGCGCGCAGCAGGAGATCGACCCGCCGTTCCGCGCCGTCTGACACGAGGGCGGGGAAGTGCTTGCGGAACGGGTCGAGCAGGTAGCGTGCCCCGGTCTCGACTACGACGGCCAGGCCAAGCTGGTCCAGGCGGCCCGCGAGCCGACCGACCTGCTGCCGGAAATCTTCGGCGTATGGATCCAGGTGCCCGTGATCGAGCGTCAGCGCCACGCCGTCGTAGCCGAGGTCGGCGAGCACGGCAAGCGCGTCGCTCAGCCGGTGGTTGGTGAAGCCATTCGTGCCGAAGCCGAAACGGTGCGCGCGCATGCCGGTGGTGCTCATCAGCGATCAGCTGATCCCAGGCGGATAGGGCACGCTCATGAACGCCTGGTCGATCCGCGCGGGTGGCATGAAAAGGTACTTGGCGGCGAGCGAGGCCAGCACCGACGACGGCAGCGGCGGATTGTGCGCGTCGGCTACCGGCTTGGCCGTTGACTGAACGGCCCACCCGTAGGCGACCACGGGATCCCACTTATTCCAGAAGCCGGCATCGATGTCGAGAAATCCGAATACCCGGTTGAAGGCGTGCCACACGTGATACCCGAGCGGCGGAGTGCCGCTCATCATGTGCACCTTAGACCCCACCGGCCGTCGCGGGTCATACAGGATTCCCTGCCCAAAGTCCGCCATTGCGGGGATCAGGCCGAGCGGGTTGCATCCATAATACTCATTGAATACCTGGATCTGGGTAATGGAGATGACCCGCAGCTGATCCTGGACGGAGTTAAACGGGGATATAAAGGCCGCCGGGTAGGTCCCGGCATTCCTGGTCGTGAGCCACAGTTCCCCAATGCCCTCCTCGATATCGGGGGTGCCCAGTGCCGCGGCCACTGCGCCGATCGCCTGCTGGAATGCTTGGGACGGGTTGTAGAAGGTGACCTCATCGAACTGATACCAGAGCTGGTTGGCCCGTGGGGAGCCGGACATGCCCGGAACCACGGGGATCACCGGATTCGGGCAGGCGTCGCTGGGAGTGCCGGCCGCGGCCGCGCTCGGGGCCTGGCTCACTAGCCCGGCACCGATGAGCGCACTGACGCCCAGCGCGCCGCCGAGCATCCGGCGCCGCGAGATATTCGTACTCATTAGGTGCTCCTGCTTATTCCCGGAAGGAATCATACGGTGAGGTAAATGTAGCGGTATTAGCTATACTGCAGCTACACGTGCAGATCGCCGCCCGCGAAGGCCCGGCTCGAATAGCGAGGCCGGCGCTCTGCGCATTCCGGGGAAAAAGATTTGGTTTTCCAGCGCGATAGCGCCGGGAAACCAAGCTATGTTGAATAAGCCGCGACCGGCTACCGTACTAGCCGCCGTTGGCCCGGTGGCCGTTCAGGCTCCACTCCAGCACGGCCATCGCACTGTACATCTTGTTCCCGGCCTGGCTGAAGGCAATGCTGGCCGGGCCATCGAGGACGTCCGCGGTCACCTCCTCGCCGCGGTGCGCGGGAAGGTCATGCATGAACACCGCCTTGGGCCGGTCCAGCCACAGGTCACTGCGTACCTGGAACGGCGCGAATATCTCGCGCCAGTTCGGGTTCCTCTTGGTGCTGCCCGTCGTCCGCCACTGCGTCGTGTATATGACGTCCACCGGCGCCGGCAGGTTCTCCATGCTATGACGCTCCGTTATCACGGCGTCGTGCCGCCGCGCCTGCGCCGTCGCCTCGGCGAAGGTTGCCGGCGGGAGGCCATAGCCGGGCGGGGTCCGCAGTTCCAGGTGCACGCCGGAGAAGCGCGCGAGGGCCAGGGCCAGGGCGGCTGCGGTGCTGTTGCCCTCCCCTACGTAGAGGACTCGCAGGTTGTCGACGTGCCCGAAATGGCGCTTCAGCATGGTGATGTCGGCGAGGGCCTGGGTCGGGTGCTCGTCGGCGGTCATCGCGTTGATGACGCGCATGCCATCCGGCCCGGTCCAGGCCCGCAACTCGGCGGGATCGGCCGCAGTGCGCGCCACCAGGACGTCAAGCATCCGGGACAGGACGGCCCCGGTGTCCTCCAGGGTCTCGCCGGTGTTCGTCTGCAGGTCCCCGGGCCCGAATGTGATGATCCGCGCGCCGAGCCGCAGCGCTCCGGCTGAGAACGCGGTCCGGGTGCGGGTCGACGTCTTGGCGAAGTAGATTCCGATGATGCGGCCGTCGAGCGCGGCTGGAGCACTGGCTCCGGCGGCGAACTCGGCTCCCCTGGCGACGATGAGCCGGAGGTCTTCATCGCTCAGGTCGCCGATGGATATGAGATGTCCCACGGCTCCTCTTACTGGATATGCGCAAGGTAGTCGTAACAGCTCGGCAGCGCTTCCGTCAGGCGGGATCCGTACTCCCGCAGGCGGGTGAACTCCGCACGGGCGGTGCTCGGCTCGAGGTGCTCCAGCGCCGGGCGCGGGCGAATCGGCTGCTGCCCGAGCCCGATGAGGACGCAATTCCACGAGTACGGCTCGAAGCCGTGATAGTGCGGGTATATATTGCCCTCATCCGGCAGTTCCGAGCCCCATACCGGGAGGCGCGTGGATAGGGTCTCGGGGATGGCGCGCGTCTTGGTTGCCTTCCAGTAAGGCGTGTCAGCCTTTTCGGCGGCCCGGTAGTGAAGGACCAGGAAGTCCCGCACCCCATCGATCACGTGCGCGACCCGGCTGTTGTAGCTGTCCCTCAGCTCGGGAGACCAGAAGTCATCCGGGAAGTTCTTCACCAGCTGCTCGACGCCATGCTGGATAAAGAATATCCCGCTCGACTCAAGCGGCTCCACGAACCCGCTGGACAGTCCGATCGCAACGCAATTGTTCACCCAGGAGTTGCGGTTCCGGCCGATTCGCATGCGAATGTGGTTAGCGACGAGGCCATCCGGCAGCGGCGCCGCCTGCATCCGCAGGGTAGCCTCCGCCTCCTCCGGCGTGCAGAACTCGTCGGAGTACACGTATCCCATGCCGGTCCGGCCGAACAGCGGAATCGTCCATATCCAGCCCGCGTCCATAGCGGTGGCCGTGCTGTAGGGGTGCATGCCGCCCGCCTGCTCGCCATCGACCGGGATTCGTAGCGTGACCGCCCGGTTGTTCGGCAGCACGTCCTCGAATGACAGGTGGGACTCTCGCAGGGTCTGATTGATGAGCAGCCCCCGGAATCCGGTACAGTCAATGAAGAGCTGGCCGGCTATCGGGCCATTCGACTTGGTGACAACGCTCGTGATCCAGCCGCGATCGTCTTGCCGGACCTCCACCACGTCATCAATGATCCGCCGGATTCCGCGGTCGGTACCGAATTTCGCCAGGAACTTGGCGAGCAGGTCCGCGTCGAAATGATAAGCGTAAGGAAACTGAGAGCGCTGCTCGCTCAGGGTGCTCCGGCCGACCACGCCATCAGACGCCTCCTCGAAGACTCCGCCGTCTAGCGATCTCGGGGAGCGCTTCGCCTCGCAAAGGGCCGGCGTGATGAAGCAGCTGTCGTCGAACGCGTCGACATTCCCGTCAAGCGCGAGCCACCAGTCTGCCAGGGTAAAGCCATCCACCGTGCTGAGCCGCTCGAATGGGTGGTAGAAATGCGTGCCCGGCTGACGCCAGTCCTGAAACTTAATAGCGAGCTTATAAGAGGCCGCGCAGCTCGGCATCCAGTCGCGCTCGTCGAGGCCCAGGTACTCGAAGAAGTAACGGACTGTGCTGAATGTCGATTCGCCGACGCCTATCGTTCCGATCTGCTGTGACTCGACAAGCGTGATTGAGACGCGGTCCCTGAAAGCGGCCTTGAGGTAGGTCGCGGTCATCCATCCGGCGGTTCCGCCGCCAACTATTACTACGTCCCTGACTGCCATCACAGCACTCCTCACGCGGTTTGGCTGTCGGCCCGAGCAAATCGCGAACGAACCAACGAGACTCGGGAATTGACCCAGAAATTAACGTAACGTCGTGCGCTATATGCTTGCTATATGTCGGCTAGTACTACACCAGCGCGTGGCGATCTGTTGCTGGCGATGCTGCGGGGGCGTCCGGGGCCACGGTGACGTCGCGGGACGGCCGCTCGCGTCATGATCATCGCGAGTGCCGTCAGTTATGCCGCGATACGCGGCATAACTG
>JAICUO010000210.1 GCA_025935815.1 Streptosporangiaceae bacterium | reverse complement strand
GGGCCGCCGTGGGTCATCGCGGGCGCGACGGCGACGCCGGTGGGCCAGCCGCCGAAGATGACGCGGCCGGCGAAGCGGGCCAGCCGGGCGACCCAGGCGGCGGCCTCCGGCTCATCCGGGTCGGCATGCAAGGTGGCGGTCAGGCTGCCGCCGACGCGGGCCAAGACGGCCTCGGCGTCGGCGGCGTCCCGGTACCGGGCCAGCACGGTGACCGGCCCGAAGCACTCTTCCAGCAGGACGCCGGACAGGTCCGCCGCGTCGGCCTCCAGCAGCCCGGCGCGCAGCGCCTGCGGGGCGTCGTCGGTGGGCGCGGCGGCCGCCGGGACCAGCACCCGCACCCCCGCCAGCGCGCCGCGCTCGGCGAACCCCGCCAGGAACTGCTCCCGCATGCGCGCGTCGAGCAGGGCGCCCGCGGGCGCGGCGGCGGCGGCGTCGGCCGTCATCTTGGCCAGGGTGTCCCCGGCCGGCCCGGCCGGGATGAGCACCAGGCCGGGCTTGGTGCAGAACTGGCCCTGGCCGAGTGTGTAGGAGCCGGCTAGGCCGCTGGCCGTCTCCTGCGGGCGGGTGGCCGCGACCCGCTCGGTGACCAGCACCGGGTTAAGGCTGCCGAGCTCGCCGTAGAACGGGATGGGAACCGGCCGCGCCGCCGCCATGTCGAACAGCGCCCGCCCGCCGGCAACGGACCCGGTGAAGCCGACGGCGGCGATCAGCGGGTGCCGGACCAGGTCGACGCCGGCCTGGCGGCCGTGGATGAGGGTGAGGACGTCTTCGGGCAGGCCGGTCGCCGCCGCCGCGGCCCGGATGGCCGCCGCGGCCAGCTCGCTGGCCTGCGGGTGGTCGGGGTGCGCCTTGACCACCACCGGGCAGCCGGCCGCCAGGGCGCTGGCGGTGTCCCCGCCCGGGACGCTGAACGCGAACGGGAAGTTGGACGCCGCGAAGACGGCGACGGTGCCCAGCGGGACCTTCCAGCGCCGCAGTTCCGGGCGGGGCGGCACCGCCGCCGGGTCGGGCGGGTCGATGACGACGCCCAGGTATCCGCCGTCGGCGGCGATTCCCGCGAAGAACCGGAACTGGTAGGCGACGCGCGCGAGCTCGCCAGTCAGCCGGGGGACGCCGAGCGCGGTCTCCGCGTCGGCGGCGGCGATGAGCGCGTCCGCGCGGGACTCCACGGCGTCGGCGGCCGCGTTCAGCAGCGCCGCCCGCTGGCGGCGGTCCGCGAGCGCGCCGAGGGTGGCGTGGGCCGCGCGCACCGCCGCGTCGACCTCGGCGGGGCCGGCTTCCACGGCGACCTGCGAGCGGGGCTGGCCGGTGCGGGCGTCACGGCTCAGGACCGGGTCCATGGCGGTTCACCTTCCTCGTCGGTTTTCTCTCAGCCACTGTTTCTCTCAGTCACTGTGTCATGTTCGCGATGCCCCCGGCTGGCCAGGTAGCGGGCCACGCTGCCGGCGGCCGCGCGGAGGTCCTCCCCGCTGGCCAGTCCCGGGTGGTACAGGCGGATCTCGGTCGCCCCCCGAGGCGGGGTGAAGTCGGGGCGGCCGCCCATCCGCCCGACGATCTGGTGGTTGGCGGCCACGACCGCGCCCGGCGGCAGCGGGCCATCGTGGGACGCCAGCGTGGCCGGGACCGCCGTGGCCGGCACGACGACGCCGTCGGCGGCCGCCAGCGCGTCCCCGATCACCACGCCCGGGTTCGCGCCGCTCGCGTACGGCACCGGATCGGCGTGCAGCACGACGCGGAACCCCGGGCCCGCCTGCGCGCGCACGGCGGCGATCACCCCTCCCTGGAACTCCCGGGCGGTCGCCAGCCGGTGCCGCAGGGTCGCGTTGGCCTTCTCGACCCCGAGGAGAGCCTGCACCGCCGCCCAGTCATCGCCGTCGCGAGCCTCCGCACCGGGGGCACCAAGCTCGCCGCGCCACAGCGGCTCCAGCGCGTCGCGGACGGCCACCCGGAGCCTGCCCGGGTCGGTGCCCTGCCGCGCGTAGCCCTCGCGGCAGGCGTGGCAAAAGCACAGCGACAGCAGGTACCGCCCCGCCTCGCGAAAGCCGACGCCGCTGGTCTTGTCGTGGGCGTGCAGGTGGGCGTGACCGTACCAGCCGGCCGACTCCAGCTCGACGCCGCTGGTGCCCGGCCGCGCGGCGGCCTCGGCCGCGAGCGTCGCCGCGTACCGGGCCACCGGCGGCTGCGCGATGCACAGCGCCCAACTCAGGCTGTCCCCGTAGGCGTTGCGCACGGAGTGCTCCGGGGACGCCCGCGCGAGCCGGGAGTTGTGGGCGAGTACGACCCAGGCGTGCACGTCCAGCCCGGCGTCCCGCAGCTGGCGCGCGGCGTGGCCGTAGGCGTCCGCTGCCCCGCACCAGTGCTGCGGCACCGGGCGCAGGGCGGCGTCACCCCAGCGCTCGCGGCTCGGCGGGTAGTAGATGGCGGAGTGCGGGGCGTGGACGACGCGGTGCAGCGGATGGCGCGGGGTGATCGCCGTCGTCGAGTGGTAGGCCGCGGCCAGCACGGCGGTGTCGGCGCCAAGCCCGCGCAGCCGGGCCGGGGCCGCCGGGTCTCCCAGGATGTCCCATGGGTAGGTGAAGGCCGCGACCGCGGTCATGAGCCGGCCGTCTGCGGCACCCCGTCGATGACCACGTCCTTCAGGACCAGGCTGGTGATGTTGACGGCCACGTTGGCCAACGCGGTCGCCGAGGCGATGGTGACGTCCCGCAGGGTCACGGTGCCGACCAGGTCGGTGGTGTACCCGGCGATGTTCCACCCCTGGGTGGCGGACGTGACGTTCCAGTCGTTCAGCGTGATGCCGTCGACGACCGGCGGAAAGCTGCCGGCGTTGCCCTCGCCGTAGTTGTAGTCGATGAGCAGCAGCGGCCCGCCGATGGCGGTGACGCTGGCCCGCCAGACGTTGGTGTTCTCGATGAAGCCGCCGCGCACCGAGTTGGTCTTCAGCCGGTGCCCCGATTGCAGCCCGGTCGAGGTCATCGTCAGGTCGCGGGCGTAGACGTTCCGCACCCCGCCGGTCATCTCGCTGCCGACGGTGACCCCGCCGTGGCCGTTGGCGAAGCTGCAGTCCTGGATGACGATGTTCTGGCTGGGGATGTTCACCCGGCGGCCGTCGGTGTTGCGGCCCGACTTGATCGCGATGCAGTCGTCGCCGCAGTTGAAGGAGACGCCCTCGATGACGACGCCGTCGCAGCACTCGGGGTCGCAGCCGTCGGTGTTCGGGCCGTTGGAGCTCACCGTCACCCCGCGCACGGTCACGTCCCGGCACAGCGCCGGGTGCATGTGCCAGAATGGCGAGTTGCGGACGGTGACGCCCTCGATCAGCACCCGCTCACAGCGGTACGGCTCGATGAAGGCGGGACGGAAGTGGTACAGGGTGCCGTCCCGCCGCGCGACCGGCAGGCCGGCGTTGACGGTCGCCTCGAAGACGGTGAAGTCCGCGTCCCCTTGCGCCTTCCAGGCCCACCAGTTGGCGGTGGACGCCTGGCCATCGAGCGTGCCGCGGCCGGTGATGGCGATGTCTGACTGCCCGAAGGCGTAGATCAGCGGCGAGTAGTTCATCAGCTCGATGCCCTGCCACCGGCTGTAGACGGTCGGCAGGTAGGCGGCGGGGTCGGTCGAGAACAGCAGGACCGCGCCGTCCTCCAGGTGCAACTCGGTCCGCGACCGCAGGTGGATCGGGCCGGTGGCCCAGGTCCCGGCCGGGATGACCACCACGCCCCCGCCGACCCGGGCGGAGGCCGCGATGGCCGCCGCGATCGCCGCGGTGTTGTCGGTGACGCCGTCGGCCACCGCGCCGTACCTGGTCACCGGGAAGCGGCGCCGCGGGATGCGCGGGGCGCGGACCCTGGCGGCGATGCGGTTGGCCACCGTGTCCGGCGAGATCACCCTGCCTGGCGAGATGGCGTCCGGCGGGATGCCTGACCGGGTCCGCGCCGCGTGCCCGGCCGCGGTCCCGGACCCCGTCGCGGCCCGCGCGAGGCCGCCCAGGGCGGGGGTGGCCGCCGCCGCGCCGCCGAGGGCGGCCGCGGCGCGCAGGACCTGTCGCCGCGACTTTGCGTGATCGTTCATGTCGGGAACCTCTCTGCGTGATCAGTCGGATGTGCGCGCGATGAGCTGGGTGGGGTTGACGAAGCGAAGGGCGATGACGAGCAGGACGGCCATGGTCGCGGTGTACAGCACCGCCATCGCGTCGATGGACTGGGACGTGCGGATGCCGGCCGAGTTGACCGCGGAGAACAGCGCGACGATGAGCGTCTGGCTGGTCGGGCCGGAGGTCAGGAAGGTCAGCTCGAACATGCCGAACGTCCGGACGAGCACCAAGATCCCGGCGGCGAGCAGCCCGGGCACCAGGAGCGGGGCCAGGACCCGGGTCAGCACGGTCATGGTCCCGGCGCCGCACACCCGGGCCGCCTGCTCGATCTTGGGGTCGATCTGCTCGATGAACGGGGTCATGGTGAACACCACGAAGGGGATCGAGGGCACCAGGTTGGCCAGGATGACCCCGGTCAGGCTGCCGGCCAGGTGGAACTTGTACAGCACGGTCGCCAGCGGGATGCCGTACGCGATCGGCGGCACCAGGATCGGCAACGCGATCAAGATGCTCAGCGCCTTCTTGCCGGGGAAGCTGCGGCGAGCCAGCGCGTAGGACGCGGGAGTCGCGATCACGAGCGACACCGCCACCACGGCCAGGGTGATCTCCAGGGTGGCGATCAGCACCTGCCCGAGGTTGAACTCGCTCCAGGCCTCGCTGTACCAGCTCCCGGTCCAGCCGGTGGGCAGCCAGGTGCTGAACCATTGCCGGCCGACCGAATTCAGCACCACGGTGGTGATGACGCCGAGCAGGTTGATGAAGAAGAACGCGAGCACGCCCCAGGTGAGCCACGCGCCCGGCCGCATCGCGAGCCTCATCCGCGGCTGCCCCAGCTCGTTGCGCCCCAGCTGGTCGCGCCCCTGGTCGTCATGTCGCAGCGCCTGCCCGCTCATCCCTTGCCTCCCGTCGTCCCGGTGTAGAGCCGCGAGCGCAGCGCGGTCACCGCGACGATGACGGCGAGCATCAAGGCGGTCATGATCATCGCGTCCGCGCAGCCCTGCGCGTAGTCGAAGCGCTGCAGCGCGGCCTCGTACGCCTCGATGGAGATGACGTGGGTGCTGCCGTCCGGGTCACCGACCATCAGCGCGGACGGGAAGACGGCGAAGGTCATGACGAACGTGAGGCAGAACGTCGTCATCAGCCCCGGCGCCAGCAGCGGCAAGGTCACGTACCGGAACCGCTGCCACCAGTCGGCGCCGAGGGTGGCGGCGGCCTTTTCCATGCTGGGGTGGATGCCGGACAGGTAGGAGTGGATAAGCAGGTACGCGAACGGGAAGCCGCTGATGACCAGGGACAGCAGCACGCCGGTGTAGTTCATCGTCAGCTTCACCGGCGACGATGACAGCCCCAGCAGGTGCAGGGTGCGGTTGAACCAGCCGGCCGGGCCGTAGAACTCACCGATGCCCTCGGCGGTGAGCACGGTCCCGAGCGTGATCGGCACCACCAGCACCGCCAGCAGCAGGCGCTTGCCCCGGAACTCGCGCCGCATCCGGTAGGAGATCGGGACGGACGCGCCCACGTTGATCAGCGACGCCGGGATCGCCAGCGCGAAAGTCTGCCAGATCGACTTGCGCGCGAACGGGTCGGCGAAGAACGCCCGGTAGGCGCCCAGGACGCCGCCGTGCGCGGGCTGGAAGGACAACTGCAGCCCGTACAGGAACGGGTAGCAGAACAGCGCGACCAGCGCCAGCACTCCCGGGACGGCGAGCAGCAGCACCCGGTCCACGCCCCGCTCGGCCAGCCGGTGGGTCAGCGCCACCCTCCCCCTAACGGTCCCGGGGTCCGGCGCTGGTGCCTGCGGGCCCGCGGCTACGGCGGTCACGGCGCGCCCCCGTCACCGGGGAAGATCAGCGCCCGCTCGGGGGCGGCGGCGACCCGCAGCGCGTCGCCGGGGTGCACCGGCCGGCTGGTCCGCAGGTGCAGCCGGTCACCCTCGGCGGTGACCGCCTCCACGTGCAGGGTGCGGCCGTGGTACTCGACCACCTCGGCGACGGCCTCGCCGACGACGGCCCCGCCCACGCCCGCCCCGCCCGGCTCGCCGTCCCCGGCGACGTGCAGGTCCTCCGGCCGGATGGCCACCGTCACCGGCTGCCCGGCGGCGACCGGCCCGCCGCCCGGGGTGCCGGCGACGGACAGGCCGCGCCCGGCGGCCGTGTCCCCGGACGTAGCCGTGAGGCCCAGCAGGTTGCGGTAGCCCATGAACGCGGCGACGTAGGGGCTGACGGGGTGCTCATACAGCTCGGCCGGGGTGCCGACCTGGCTCACCGCGCCGTCCCGGAGCACCACGAGGCGGTCCGCGAGGGACAGCGCCTCCTCCTGGTCGTGGGTGACGTAGATGGTGGTGAGGCCGAACTCCTGGTGGATGCGCCGGATCTCGCTGCGCATCTCCAGCCGCAGCGCGGCGTCCAGGTTGGACAGCGGCTCGTCCATGAGCACCAGCGGTGGCTGGACCACGATGGCGCGGGCGATGGCGACCCGTTGCTGCTGACCGCCGGACAGCTGGCCGGGGTGCTTGGCGGCGTGCTCGGTGAGCCGGACCAGGCGCAGCACGGCGTCGACCCGGTCGCGGATCTCCGCCTTGCCCAGCCGGCGCATCTTGAGGCCGAAGGCCACGTTCGCGCGCACGGTCAGGTGCGGGAAGAGGGCGTAGTTCTGGAACACCATCCCGAAGCCCCGCTTTTCCGGCGGCAGGGTGTCCACCCGCCTGCCGTCCAGGCGGATCTCGCCGCCGGTGAGCGGCAACAGCCCGGCCAGGCAGTTCAGCGCGGTGGTCTTGCCGCAACCGGAGGGCCCGAGCAGGGCGACGAACTCGCCGCCCCGCACGGTCAGGTCGAAAGGCTTCAGCGCCAGGTGCGCGCCGTAGGCACGGCTAACGCCGCGCAGCTCCAGCTCGCGAAGCTGGGAGCGCGGGCGCCGCACCGGCGGGGCGGTCCCCGGAAGGCTGCCCGTGGTCATCACTTGGTCGCGCCGATGTTCTTGTCCCACAGCCCGAACGCGGTGACCTGGGCCAGGGCCGGCAGTGAGTTCTTGATCGGGAAGCTGGTGATCCACGAGTCGAGCTCCGGGTCGCCGAACTTCGCGATCGCCTGCTGCGAGGCCGCCGGGGCCTGGGTAAGGGACACGCCCTTGACCGCCGGGCCGGGGTAGAAGTAGCCCTGGTCGTAGGTGACGGCCTGCTCCTCGGGGGTCAAGATGAACGCCAGCAGCCGCATCGCCGCGATCAGCTCGTCGTTGCTGACTCCCTTGGGGATCACCCCGTACTGGGCGTCGCTGACCCATGTGAGGTTCTGGTACTTGGCGACCTTCATGCTGGCCGGGACGGTGCCCAGCGCGCGCGGGTTGATGTACCAGCCGGTGGTGGTGGCGATCAGGCTCACCGTGCCCTGGGCGATGTTCGTCATCGTCGCCGAGGTCTTGGTCGGGTACGTGGAGACGTACTTGTTCAGCTCGGCCAGGTACGCCCACGTCTTGGACCACCCGTTGGTCGGGTCGGCGGGGTCGGAGTCGCCGAGCATGTAGGGCAGCCCCATCAGGAACGTCCGGCCGGGGCCGGAGTTGCGAGGCACCGCGTACTGGAACTTCCCGGGGTTGGCCTTGGCCCACGCCAGCAGCTCGTCCGGGCTGGCCGGCGGGGCCTTCACCGTGGCCGGGTTGTACTCAAGCAGCGGCCCCGACGGGTACCAGACGATCTCGATGCCCTGGTCCTGGGCGAGCATCGCCATGGTGTCGGCGCCGGGCTGGTAGTTCGACATCAGCCCCGGGAAGAAGCTGTCGTAGTAGGGCTTGAGGTTGGTCCACAGCCCCTTGGTGATGCCGGCCGACAGCCCGTCGGTCCCGGTCAGGACCAGCTGGATCTGCACGTTGCCGGCCTGCTGCTGGGCCTGCACCTTCGGCGCCAGGTCCGGCGCGGTGCCGGTGGAGGTCGTGACGTTGGCGACGATCTGCGGGTACTTGCCCTTGAACGCCTCGATGGCGGGCTTGGTGAGCTGCAGGTTGCCCGCGACGTCCAAGATGTTGAGGGTCACCGGCTTGGACGGGGTCTGCGCCAGCGAGGCCGGGGCCGAGATCGCCGAGCTCGCCGAGCTGGCCGGGCTGCTCGGCGCCCCGCACGCGGCCAGCACTCCCGCGCCGGCGGCCCCGGCCGCCAGGCTGCCCAGCAGGGTGCGACGGGAGATCGCCCTGGGACCGAGGTTGCTTTCGGGCCGGGCGGTGTTTTCCGGCAGAGCTGTGTTTTCGGGCAGAGCTGTGTTTTCGGGCATGGCTGAGGAACCCTTCGATCGATGGGAGTAGCGCGGGGGCGCTCAGGATCGGCGCGAATTCAGGTCAGGTCAGGTCGGGTCGGGTGTCGGGTCCCGGCCGTGGCGGGCCAGGAAATCGAAGTCGCAGCCCAGGTCGGCCTGGGTTACGTGGTCGGCGTAGAGCGCGTTGTACCCGCGCTCGTAGCGCGGTGCGGGCGGCTGCCACGCCGCCCGCCGCCGGGCCAGCTCATCATCGGGAACGTCCAGGCTGAGCAGGCGGCGCGGGACGTCCAGGGTGACCGGGTCCCCGGTGCGGACCAGCGCCAGCGGCCCCCCGGCGTGCGACTCCGGGGCGACGTGCAGCACGCAGGTGCCGTAGCTGGTGCCGCTCATCCGGGCATCGGAGATCCGCACCATGTCGGTGACGCCCTGCTCCAGCAGGTACTTCGGGATCGGCAGCATGCCGTACTCGGGCATTCCCGGGCCGCCCAGCGGCCCCGCGCCGCGCAGCACCAGGACCGAGTCGGCGGTGATGGCCAGCGCCGCGTCGTCGATCCGGTCCTGCAGCTCCTGGTAGGAGTCGAAGACGACGGCGGGACCGGTGTGGGTGAGCAGCCTCGGATCGGCCGCCAGGTGCTTGATGACGGCTCCGCGGGGGGCGAGGTTCCCCCGCAGGACCGCCAGCCCTGCCTCGGCCGAGACCGGATCCGTGATGTCGCGGATGACGTTCTTGTCGTGGGTGACGGCGTCGGCGTAGTAGGCGCCGAAGCTGGTCCCGGCCACCGTCACGCGGTCGGGGTGCAGAAGTTCCGGGATGGCGCTGACCTGCCGCAGAAGGGCCGGCAGGCCGCCCGCGTAGTAGAAGTCCTCCATCAGGTACCGGCCCGCGGGCCGTATGTCGGCCAGCACCGGGACCCGGCCGCTGATCGCGTCGAAGTCCGCCAGGCTCAGCTCCACCCCGGCCCGGCCCGCCATCGCGATCAGGTGGATCAGCGCGTTCGTCGACCCGGCCAGGGCCAGCACCACCGCCGCCGCGTCCTCGAATGCCTCCCGGGTCATGACCTGGCGCGGGGTCACGCCCTCGCCGACCAGGGATACCGCCCGCGCCCCGGCGGCGGCCGCCATCCGGTGGTGGGCGGAGTCCACGGCCGGGATCGACGCCGCGCCCGGCAGCGTCATCCCGAGCGCCTCGGCGGCCGACGTCATGGTGGAGGCGGTGCCCATGGTCATGCAGTGACCCGGCGAGCGCGCCAGCCCGCCCTCGAGCTCAGCGAGCTCGCACTCGCCGATCCGGCCGGCCCGGTACTCATCCCAGTACGCCCACAAGTCCGTGCCGCTGCCCAGCGTCGTCCCCCGGTAGTGGCCGCGCAGCATCGGGCCAGCCGGCACGTAGATCGCCGGCAGGTTCGCGCTGGCCGCGCCCATCAGCAGCGCCGGGGTGGTCTTGTCGCAGCCGCCCATGAGCACCGCGCCGTCAACCGGGTAGGAGCGCAGCAGCTCCTCGGCCTCCATTGACAGCAGGTTGCGGTAGAGCATGGGGGTCGGCTTCTGGAAGGTCTCCGACAGCGTGGCGACCGGGAACTCCAGCGGGAACCCGCCGGCCTGCCAGACGCCCCGCTTGACCTGCTCGGCCCGCTCCCGCAGGTGCATGTGGCAGGGGTTGATGTCCGACCAGGTGTTGAGGATGGCGATCACCGGCTTGCCAAGGTGCTCCTCGGGCAGGTACCCGAGCTGGCGCGCCCGGGACCGGTGGCTGAAGACGCGCAGCTTGTCGGCGGTGGGGCCGGAGCCGAACCACGCGGCACTGCGAAGCCGCGGGACAGCACTGCGAAGCAGCGGGACAGCACTGCGAACCAGCGGGGGAGTGGCGTCCTCGTTCACAGCCAGCCTTCCTCCTTCCAGCCCGCGATCAGCCCCGCGACAAGGTCGCGGCGGTCCCCCGGCAGCAGCCGGCCCGGCGGGCGGACAGCCCGCCCGGCCAGCCCCAGCTGGGCCAGTGCCTCCTTAACGACGCTGACGTTGTCCGCGGATTCGTCATCCGCGCGCAGCTCCTCGAACAACCGGATCGACTCCCACGCGGTCATCGCCGCCGCGTAGTCGCCGGCCCGCAGCGCGGCCAGCAGCGCCGCCGACAGCCTCGGTACCACGTTGACCAGCCCCGAGGTGAAGCCGGCGGCGCCCATCGCCCAGTACGCGGGGGCGTACGGCTCGGCGAGGCCGCAGATCCAGGCGAACCGGCCCAGCCCCGCGTCGCGCGCCACGGCGGCGAACCGCACCGGGTCGGGCACGGCGTACTTGACGCCCACCACGTTGGGGCACCGCTCACCGAGCTCGCGCAGCGCGGCGCCGGTGATCCGCCGGTCGCGGATGTAGAGCACCACGCCGAGCTCGGGGACCGCCTCGGCGACCTGGCGGTGGTAAGCCACCCAGCCCTCGGCTGACCGGTACGGGTGCACTGGCTGGTGCACCATCACCGACCCGGCCCCCGCCTCCCGGGCGTGCCGGGCCGCCGCCGCCGCGCTGGCCGCGCCCAGCCCGACGCCCGCCATCACGTGGGCGCGCCCGCTGACGGCCGCCACCGCGGACTCCACCGCGCGGCGCGCCTCCGCCTCGGTGAGGGCGTAGTACTCGCCGGTGTTCCCGTTGGGGGTCAGCACCCCGACGCCGTGCTCCACCGAGCGCGTGATCAGCGCGGCGTGCGCGTCCCAGTCCACCCCGCCGTCGGGTGCGAATGGCGTCACCGGGATGGCGACGAGGGTCGACAGCCGCTCGCGCAGTGCTTCCGGTGCGGCCAGTGCGTCCAGGGAAGTGCGGGGGTCGGTCATCGGCAGGGCTACTCCATTTCGTTCTCGGGGAAGTTACGCGCCAGGAACGAGCTGATGTGACCGCGCATCAAGGACCGCACGAGGGCGGCGTCGCCCGCGTTGGCGGCCGCGAGGATCGCCCGGTGCTCCCGGGCCTCCTGCTCCCAGGAGGAGGGCCGGAATGCCCAGGCCGCGCTGGAGACCAGCGCGGTCTGGTCGCGCAGCTCGTCCAGCTGCCTGACCAGCAGCGGGTTACCGCACCCGGCGTACAGCACCCGGTGGAAGGCCCGGTTCGCCAGCGAGCGCTCGGCCAGGTCGGCGGCGGCGTCGGCGGCCTCCAGCGCGGCCTTCGCCGCCGTCAGGTCGACCCCGGCCAAGGTGGTGCGGCCCGCCGCCGCCGGCTCCAGCAGCAGCCGCATGTCATAGACCGCGCGGGCGAGCCCGGCGTCGACCTCGCGGACGGCGGCCCCCTTGTACGGCAGCATCGCCACCAGGCCGGTCCCGGCGAGGGTCTTCAGCGCCTCGC